>NZ_JBSGTX010000105.1:0-20582 GCF_053607625.1 Streptomyces sp. NPDC055103 | reverse complement strand
ACCCCCCGGATCATCAACAACAAGGGGGGGAAGTCATGCCGGACCCGAAGGCCGGAGGCCCCATTGCGGAGCCACGAAAAAGGTAACGGGGGGGGTGGCGCGCGAGCCCATGGCCCGCGCGCCGCCTGCCCTGCTCTCCTCGGTCCTGCTCTGCCCGGGCGTGCCCTGCCGTGCCCGGTCCTGCTCTCAGGCCAGGACCTTGGCCTTCGCCTTCTCGAACTCCTCGTCCGTGATGGCGCCCTGCGCCTTCAGGTCCGCGAGCCGCGCCAGCTCGTCGGTGGCACCACCGCCCGCAGGGCCGGTCCCGGCCGTCTTGCGGATGTAGTCCTGGAACGCCGCCTCGGAGGCCTTGGCCTGCTTGATGTCACGCTGCCCCATGCTCTTGCCCCGGGCGATGACGTACACCAGCACGCCGAGATAGGGGAGCACGATGCAGAAGATCAGCCAGCCTGCCTTGCCCCAGCCGCTGAGGTCGTGGTCCCGGAAGATGTCGCTGATCACCTTGAAGAGCAGGAAGAGCCACATGATCCAGAGGAAGAACCACAGCATCGTCCAGAAGACGTTGAGGAGGGGGTAGTCGTCCATTCCTGCACACTCCGTTCTCACGCGGGACAGGAAGGCCCGCGTGGGAGTGAGTCTCGTCCAGGCACCGCGCTCCCGCATGTCGTGGCGGCCCGGCGTGCGGTCCGCCCCGCTCCGTGTTCGGATGGTGGCCGAGGACCGCACGAGGAACGGAGGGTCAAGGGGCCGGTGGAATGTGTCGTACTCGTTTTCCCGGGGGAGCGGCTGAAAGTGGCGGCGGTGACGGCCGTCGCGGATCTGCGCAGAGCGGGCCAGGTGCGGCTGATCGACTCGCTCGTCGTCGCCAAGTCCGTCTCGGGGGAGGTGTCCACCTCCGAACTCGTCGAGTACGAGGAGTACGACGAGGCCACCGCCGTGATCGGGCCCGAGGCGAACCTGCTCGGACCCGAGGACGCGGCCGAGGCGGCCGAGACCCTCGAACCGGGCTCCTGCGCGCTGATGCTGCTCGTCGAACACCTCTGGGCCGCGCGCACGGCGGAAGCGATCCGCGAGGCCGGCGGCCGTGTCTCCGCGAGCGTGCGCATCCCGCCCGACCATGTCGACCAGGCGCGTGACGCCTCCCGCGAGGCCGTGGCAGCAGCGGCCGGAAGGAGCTGACCGATGCTCATGCGACGCCGTCCCCTCGTCCGTCCGGTCGTCCGGCCCCGCGGAGCGCCTCTGCTGCGCGGCGCCCTCGTGGGTGGCGCGGCCTACGCCGCCGGCCGCAGTTCCGCCCGCTCGGCACGCCGCGAACAGGACCAGGAGGAGGCCATCGCGACCTCCAGTCGCAGCAGCAGCCGGCCGCCGCACCTCCGCCCCCGGCCGCGCCGAGCCCGCTCCCGCCCGCCGCGGCACCGGCGTACGGAGCGGCACCCACGGTCACCGACCAGTTGATCCGGCTCGGTGAACTCGCCCAGCAAGCCCTGCTCACCCCCGAGGAGTTCGCGGCCGCCAAGGCGAAACTGCTCGGCGTCCGAGGGTCGGCGTCAGGGGCGGCGCAGTGCGGCCAGCGCCTTGTCCGCGTGCGCGCTCATGCGGAGTTCGCTGCGCACGACCTCCCGCACGCGCCGGTCCTGGCCGATCACGAACGTGATCCGCTTCGTCGGCGCGAGCGAGAAGCCGCGCTTCACGCCGAAGAGGTCGCGCACGGTTCCGTCCGGATCCGACAGCAGTGGATAGCCCAGGGAGTGGCGCTCCGCGAACTCCAGCTGCCGTTCCACCCCGTCGGTGCTGATGCCCACGGGCAGGGCGCCGGCGGCGCGGAACTCCGTCGCGAGATCGCGGAAGTGGCACGCCTCCGCGGTGCAGCCGGGGGTGAGGGCCGCCGGGTAGAAGAAGAGGACGACCGGCCCCTCGGCCAGCAGCCCCGAGAGGGAGCGAGGGGTGCCGGTTTCATCCGGAAGGGTGAAGTCCTCGACAAGGTCACCGACGTTCATTGAGGGCCGTCCCCGATCCATCCGTAGCCGGCCCCCGGCGCGTCCGGTGGCCGGCCGGTGACGTTACCGCAGAGTACGAGATCCCGTAACCCCGGAATCCCTCAGGGGACCGGCTCAGCCGGCCGGCTGCGGAACGCCGCCGCGTGCCTCGGCGCGCCGGTCGAGGACGGCGAGGGCCCGCTTACCCCAGCGCAGGTTCTCCTCCTCGAAGAACCGGCCGCGCATCAACGTGAGATACGGCCCGATCCGCTCAGCCTCGCCGAGATACGTCTCCTCGTCCCGCCCGTCGAGCATCCGCTCCCGCATGCGGTCGTAGCGGGCCAGCTTGGTCCTGGCCGTTTCCATCCGCTGCGCGACGAAACCCCTGACCGCTTCCGTGTCGGCCTCGTCGCAGGCCTGCACCTGGACCATCAGCTCGTCGCGGATGGCGCTCGGGCGCGGCGGCGCCGACGTGTAGGTGTACAGGTCCTGCCGTCCCGGCTCCGTGAGGCTGAACATCCGTTTGTTCGGACGCCGTTCCTGCTCCACCACGCGGGCCGTGATCAGACCGGCCTCGGCGAGCCGCTCCAGCTCGCGGTAGAGCTGCTGCGGGGTGGCGGCCCAGAAGTTGGCGACGGACACGTCGAAGATCTTGGCCAGGTCGTATCCGGAGGCCTCGCCCTCCAGGAGCGCTGCGAGGACGGCGTGCTTGAGCGACATCCGGACACGCTAGCAGCCCGTTGATTAGTTTCCTCCGTACCTATTCAACGGGTGGGTGACCCCGCGCCCCCACCCGTGGTCCCGGCGCGCCGTGCCGACCGGTGGGGGCTCTTCACTGGCACCTCGCTCCCGCGCCTGCCTAGGGTGGAGGGAGCAGGCCGTGGGGGAGAGATCCAAGGGGCAGCGCGATGGGCAGTGACACGTTCGTCTACACCACCTACATCCGGACGACTCCCGACGAGCTCTGGAAGGCACTCACCGACCCGGAGCTCACCCGCCGCTACTGGGGCGTGGCCTTCGAGTCGGAGTGGACCCCCGGTGCCCCGATGGTGTGGGACGAGGGCGGACGCAGGACCGCCGACCCCGAGCAGGTCGTCGTCGCCGCCGAGCCCGGCCGTCTCCTCTCGTACACCTGGCACACCTTCACCCCGGCATGGGCGGAGGCCGTCGGCCTCGACAGGGAGGTGTACGCGCGCCTGGCCCGGGAGCGCCGGTCCCGTGCGACCTTCGACATCGAGCCCTCGGGCGACACCGTCAAACTCACCGTCACCCACGGCGGCCTGGAATCCGACGGCATCATGAAGGACCTGATCGGGGAGGGCTGGCCCGCGCTGATCTCCAGCCTCAAGTCCCTGCTGGAGACGGGCGAGGAACTTCCCGAGCCGCCCCGCTGACCTGCGGCCGGTCCCCTCACTGGCCCATTCGAGTCGTCTGCGTCCCCACTCCGCCGCCACGCCCGGTGTCTTGATCATCTTTTCCTCCTTTCATCCGTTTTGATGCTGCGGTCGGCGACCCACGCCGACGCAGCCGTCAGGAAGGGGAGGGTGTCCGACGTGTCGTCACTCAGATACGTGCGGGGGTGGGGAGCGTTGTCCCTGGCGGTCGGAGTCGTCCTGGTCGCCACGGCGGCCCAGTCGCCAGCCGGCCCCGACGCGCTCCCGGCCGGGGCTCAGGACTCCACGGACGTGATCTCGGTGGACGGCTGCCCCACCGGCGTCCTGTGCTCCGCGCCCCGCCACACGGTGGCCCTGAGCGGCGAACGCACCCTCACGGGCCACCCCGTCGTGCTCGGCGCGCTGGCCACGGGACCGGTCTCCCTGCGGCTGCGGACCCCCGGCCGGCTCGGCGACGTCACCGTGACCGACGGGCGCGGCCGCCAGGTCGCGGGAGCGGCCGGCGAGGACGGCACCCGCTGGACGAGCGTCAACGCCCTGGCCGCCGGAGGCCGCTACACCGCCCGCCTCGTCGTCGAACGACCCGGCGGCGGCGCCGGATCGGCAGTGCCCCACCGGCATGTCGCCCGCCTCGAGTTCCGCACCCCCGCCGCACCCGCCGGAGAACGACTCACCGTCACCTTCGGGCCGGCCAGCGGCGGTACGTACGGCGTCGGCCGGCCGATCACCGCCGAACTCAGCCGACCCGTGCCGGCGGAGGACCCCTCGGCCCGCCGTCTCGTCGAGCGCTCCCTCCACGTCCGCGCCGAACCACGCGTCGAAGGCTCCTGGCACTGGGTCGACTCCGACACCCTGCACTACCGGCCCCGGGCGTACTGGCCCGCCCGTGCGACCGTCCGCGTCCACAGCGGCCTGGACGGGCTCCGCGTCGACGGTGACCTCTACGGCGGACCGTCACGGCCCCTCACCCTGACCACGGGAGACCGTGTCGAGGCCGTCATCGACGTCTCCACCCTGCAGATGACCGTGTTCCGTGACGGCCGGGCGATCCGCAGGATCCCCGTGACCACCGGGAAGGCCGGCTACCGCACCCGGGGCGGCATCAAGGTCGTCCTCGGGAAGGAACCCCTCGTCCGCATGCGGGGCGACTCGATCGGCATCGCGCGCGGCAGCCGCGACTACTACGACCTCAAGGTCCGTTGGGCCACCCGGGTGACGTGGAGCGGCGAGTACCTGCACGCCGCGCCCTGGTCCGTCGACGCGCAGGGCAGCGAGAACGTCAGCCACGGCTGCACCGGGATGAGCACGGAGGACGCCGCCTGGCTGTTCCGCACGGTCCGCGAGGGCGACCTCGTCCGGGTCGTCAACGGCTACCGGGAGCCGATGGCCCCCTTCGGCAACGGCTTCGGGGACTGGAACCTCAGCTGGGCGGAGTGGCGGCGCGGCAGCGCCCTCACGGATCCGGCCGTCACCGCCGGCCCCTCGGCCAGGGAGAGCTCCCTGCGCCCCGCGCTGTGAAGCCGTACGCGCGGACAGGGCCGCGGCCGACGTGATCGCGCCACGCCGAGCGCTCCGCGGACGCCCCAGGCCCCGTACGCCTCGGTGATACTGACGTCCTGTCTGTCCGTTCGCCCACCCGCTTGCCCACCCGCCTCCGCCGTGCCCAGGGAGCTTCGATGCCGGACGTCACCAAGGTCGAGGTCGGGGACGCGACCCTCTTCGTGGAAGCGCGACGACTCGGCCCCGACAGCGAACTCGAAGGATTCGGCGACCGGCTGCCGGACCTCTCGGCCGTCACCGGCGCGCTCGCCTCCTTCGCCGGGCAGATCGGCGAGGCGCTCGACCGGGCGGCCCCCGACCGGGCGACCGTCGAGTTCGGCTGCCAGCTGGGCCTGGACGCGGGCAGACTCACCGCCCTCGTCGTGCAGGGCAGCGCCAACGCCAGCCTCCGCGTGACTCTCGAATGGACGAAATCGCCCCGCTGATACGAGGGGAGTTCGGGGTCTCGTTACTCCTTCCGGGTGCTCGCGGCTCCCCCGGTCCCCGGCTCCGTCGGTTCGTCCGGGGTGGGCGTGCCCGCCGGAGCCGGTGCCCCGAGCATCAGCCGGGGGCGCTGCTGGAGTCCGGCGCCGACCAGGACGCCCATGGCGATCGAGGCGACGGTGATCACCATGCCGACCATGCTGTCCAGGCCGCCGCCGGTGTCGCCCGCCACGATGATCTCCGAGATGCTGGTGAGGCCGACCGCACCGGGGACGAGCAGCCAGAAACAGGGTAGGAACACGACCTGGTCCGGGGTGTGCGAGCGGCGCGCGACCCACTTCGCCATCGGCGGCAACAGAGCTCCCGCGGCGAATGCGCCGAACGTCGCTCCCGCGAACTCCGAGGCCACCGACTGCACGAACCGCTCGACGAGCAGCGCGCCCAGGAGCCAGACCGTGAACCGCGGCGGGGCGGAGAAGTACAGCAGGAAGCCGAAGCCGAGGAGCAGCACGCCGACCCACGGCGCCCAGGCCCCGAGCGTGTCCGACGCGGGCCCGCCGGACGGGCGTGGGCTCAGCAGCTCGGTACCGACGAGGATCCCGATGGCCAGGAGCAGGAGTACGTTCGCCGCGCCGGCGAGCCGGGCGATGCCTGAAAGGGCGGCCCCGGTGGCGAGTTCGATGGCGCCGAGGGTGAGCGCGGAACCCGGCAGGAAGGCGATCAGCGGGGGGATGTACAGGACCGTGGGCGCCTCGTGCAGGAGCGGGCCGGCCCACCGCAGCGAGGCCGTCGTGACCAGGATCGCCGCCACCACCGGCAGGGCGGTACGGGCGGCCGGCAGCCGGTCGCCGAACAGGCGCAGCAGCCCGACGCCCGCGCCGAGCGCCGCGTACCCGATGACGGCGGGGACCGTCGCGTGCCGCATCGAGCCCAGGCCGACGGTGAGCAGGATGTAGCCGAGGATGGTGGCCGAGGGGCTGAACCGTTCGGGCTTCGCCCTGAGGTCCCGCAGAGCCCGGCGAGCCTCCTCGAACGGCACCTCCGCCGTACGCATCCGCTCGACGAGCGACTGCAGCGCCTCCACCTGATCGAGCCGCAGGTCCGAGCCCTCGACGGGGGCGAAGTCCAGCTCGCCGCCCCGGCCGTCGACCCCGCCGCCGACCCGGACGAACAGCCCCGTGGGAACCACGAAGCTCCGCGCCCGCATGCCGTAGCGCGCGGCCACGTCGTGCAGCGCGCCCTCGACCTCGGCCGTCCGCTCCCCGGCGCGCAGCAGGTCGGAGCCGAGCTCGCACAGGAGTGCGGCGAGATCCCGCAGCCGCTCACGGGCGGCGCCCTCGGCCTCCGGTACGGTCACGGTCTTTCCCCGTCGCCGGGGGCGCAGCGCGGCCGCCCGCCGGGTGAGACCGCGCACATCAAGACGGGACAAAAGGCGCATTCGCGCACGTTAGCAGCGCATTAGGGCCCTCACATCCCTCCTCGGGCCGGGTCGTGGCCAGGCGGCCGGATCCCGACCGCCCGCCAGGCTCTACCTGTACTCGACGGTGAGAGTCACCGGCGTGTCCCGGTTCACGAAGAGGTACGCGTTCCCGGTCGGCGCCGACGCGAAGCCGAGCCGGAACTGCGTGACACCGCCCCGGTTCAGCGCCGCGAGTGCCGCCGCCGACAGGTCCTTCGACACCGCGCTCCCCGAGGTGAACGCGGGGATCTCGGAGCCGCCCGCCACCGACGCCGCGGCCGACCAGTCCGAAGGCTCCACCGCACACCCGCCGAAGCAGCCCGTGCGCACGTCCACCACCAGCCGGTTGCCGGCCGGCGAGGCCCATGGATCGCCCGCGCCGCTCGACCGTGTGACGGTCAGCCAGGCCCGGGTGACCTCCTTGCCCGCCGGGACGCGCGACGTGTCGAAGGAGACCACCGAGCGGTTCACCCTGCCGTCCGTGCCCCGGCCGAGCGCGAGACCGTACAGGTCCTCCAGCGTGCCCACCGCCGCCCCGGATCCGTCCGCCGCCGCCTTCACGTACCCGTCCTCGGCGTCCGTGCTGGTCAGCATGGTCCGCTCCGCCGCGGGCGGCGGCGTCGAACCCCCGCGCAGCGCCCGCACCATGCCCATGACCGCCTCGATCTGCTTTCCGCCGTGTCGCGCGTAGGCCGCGTCACCGAGGTAGCCCCACCAGTTCCAGCAGCCGTTGGGGTTTTCCAGGGTCGCCGTCGGCGCCGCCTGCGGATACAGCACGACCATGTCGTTGGTGTCGGCGTACTCGTTCAGATACGCGCCCTCCACGAACCGCGTGCCGAAACCCTGGTACGCGTACCCCTGCTTGCAGCCGTGCAGCGCCACGAGGAGCTTGCAGCGGGCCCCGCCCGCGCAGGACGCCGGCACGTACGCGAATCCGTCCTCGCCCATCGAGAGCGCCGCCGCCGAACCGCCCGGAGCGTACGCGTCCTGGTCGAAGCGGATCAGCGAACCGCCTGTCCCGGAACCGGGCGCCGCGACCGACCCGAAGAGGTGTCCGAGCAGCGCTCCCTCGGCATCGACGCCGCAGTCGTTGAGGTACGGGCTCTGCGTCACCGTGCAGGAGTTGGGGCCGAGCGGCGTGACCCAGGCGTGCCCGGCCGCCGTGGACCGGTCGTAGCGGACCCGGGCGCCGAAGCGGCCGTAGTAGTCGGCGAGCGCGTCCGCGACCGGTCGCTTCACGGTCGAGTCGTTCGAGCCGCTGAAGACGTACACCGGGTCGCCGGCCAGGTTCTCCACCGGGTCGACGAGGCCCTGCGCGGACCGGTCGCGGGTGGTCTGCTCCAGGGCGCCCAGCTGAAGGCTCTGCGTCGTGTCCATGCAGGCGTTGAGCGCCGTGGGCAGCGAGCCGCGGGCACAGTCGTACGGCCCGGACGCGAAGGCCGCCGACCCCTCGAACGTCCCGGAGTAGGCCACGTGCAGCTGGGTCGCCATGTAGCCGCCGGAGGAGACGCCCGCGCTGTACACGGACCCGATGTCGTATCCCTGGAGCGTGCCAGGCACAGGCGGGGGAGCGGCGGCGCCGGCCGGGACGGCGGTCGGGAACAGGGTCGCCGCGGAGCACAGCAGCAGCGCGGCGAAACGGTGTGGCCCGCGGTGGCGGGTGGGACGGGGTGAACGCATGGGGTCTCCCGGGCGGCTCGGTCCTGACGGAGGGTCGGCCGGGAGGCTACGGCCGGGCCGCGGCCGCCCTCCATGGGCCAGGACGCCACAAACCCTCCGGGCCGGTATGGCGGCCCGTCACCTGGCCGCCGCGCAGGCCTTTGTTCGAACCCCGGCCGCACGAGCTGCGAGGATGGCGTCATGGAGCACCAGGAGAAGAAGGACCCGCTGGCCGAGGCGGTCGCCCTGCGCGAAGAGGGCCGCAAGGAGGAAGCGCGCGAACTGCTCGTCGCACTCGCCGCCCGCCGGCCCGACGACGCCGAGGTCGCCTACCAGACGGCCTGGGCCCACGACGTCCTCGGCCTGGAGGCGGAGGCCGTGCCTTACTACGAGCGCGCGCTCGCCGCAAGCGGGGACGGAGCCGGGAACGCAAGCGGGAACGGAGCTGGGGAAGCGAGCGGGGCCGGAGCTGGGGACGCGAGCCTGGCCGGAGACGACATCGGAAGCGGGATCGGCACCGGTACCAGGACCGGGCTCACCCCCGACGACCGCCGCGGCGCCCTCCTCGGACTCGGCAGCACCTACCGGATCCTCGGCCGGTACGACGACGCCGTCACGCTCCTGACCGCCGCCGCCGAGGAGTTCCCCGAGGACGGATCCCTCCGTGCCTTCCTCGCCATGGCCCTCTACAACACGGGGCAGCACCACGAGTCCGTCCGGACGCTGCTGCGCCTGCTGGCCGCCACCAGCGACGACCCGTCCGTACGCGCCTACAGGCAGGCCATCGAGCACTACGCTGAGGATCTCGACGCGACCGAGTGACCCATGGCCCCGGCCGCGTACCCAGGGGGTGCGTCAGTCGTTCACGGCGGTCAGGAGGACCACCGCGTCCTCCAGGGCCGTCAGCCCGTGCCGTTCCTTGGGGATCATCCGCAGTGCCTGCGCCGACAACTCCTCCGCCCACCCCGCCGTCGTCAGTTTCACCCGGCCCCGCAGGACCTGGAGGCTGGCGGCCGGAGGCCCGTTGTGCTCGTCGAGGGACGTGCCCGACGTCAGGGCGATGACGGACTGCCGGAGCACCCCGTCGTGCATGACCAGATGGGCGCTGCGTCCGTGCGGATCGGAGCGGGCCGCGGCCAGGTGCTCGTCGGCGAGCGCGGTGAGGTCCAGGATCATGTCTCTCCCTGCGGGGTGCTCTCCTGCAAGACGGCCCCCTACGGGGTCGTACCCCCAGCCTCCCGTGTGGCGTCCGGGCCGCAACTCGGGACCGCCGGTCGCACCACGAACGCCACCACGAGACCGCCGACGGCGACGAGGGCCCCCGCCGCGAGCAGGGCCGCGGACCAGCCGTACGCCGTGAAGAGCCAGGTCCCGGCGAGCGAGCCGAGGGCCCCGCCGCCGAACGACGCGAGCATGAAGACCGTGTTCACCCGGGCCGCCACCTCCCGGCCGATCGCGAAGATCCGGGCCTGACTCGCCACCTGGCACGAGCTGACCCCGACGACCAGCAGATTGGCCCCGGCCACGAGGGCCACGGGGGAGTACGGGGCGAGCCACGCCACCCCGAGGCCGAGCCCGGCGGCCGCCAGACCCGCGGCGTTCACCGCCCGCGCCCCGAACCGGTCGGAGAGCGGTCCGGCCGTCGCCGAGAGCAGCGCCGCGGGCAGGGTCAGCACCCCGAAGAGACCGGCGACGCCCGGCCCGAACCCGAGGGGCGGAGCCGCGAGATGGAACGCGAGCACGGCCCAGAAGACGCTGAACGCGGCGAAGACGCATGCCCCGAGCAGCGCCGAGATCCGCAGCTCCCGGTGGTCGGCGAGGAGCCCGGGCAGCCCGGCCAGGAGCCGGAGGTACGAGGAACGGCGCCGGTCCACCGGTGGCGTGCCCATCCGCTCGGGCAGCCGTCGGGGCAGGACCCACAACAGCACCGCCGTCGCCGCCGCGGCCACCAGATAGGCGGCGCGCCAGCTCCCGCTCGCGTCGGTCACGGCGCCCGAGACCGTACGGGACAGTGTCGAACCCAGCGTGAGGCCGAGACCGACGAGCCCCACGACCCGGCCCTGCCGCCCCGGGCCCGCGAGCACGGCCGCCACCGGGGTGAGGATCTGCGGCAGCACCGTCGTGGTGGAGAGGGCCAGCGTGGCGAGCGTCAGCGTCATCACGTCCGGCGCGGCCGCGCCGACGAGCAGCGAGACGCAGGTCAGCGCGAGCAGCACCGAGGTGAGCCGGCGCAGCCGCGCGGTGTCGGCGAGCGGCACGAGCAGCAGGATCCCGCACGCGTACCCGATCTGGGCCGCCGAGGCGACGAGGCCGGCCGTCCGCTCCGAGACCTCCAGGCCGCGCGCGACGGCGGCGAGCAGTGGCTGGGGGAAGTAGATGTTGGCGACGGTGACGGCCCCGGCCACGGCGAAGAGCAGGACGTTCACGGACCGGACAGGGGAGGCGGCGGACGGGGACGTGGGGGAGGGCACGGGTGCGGCGGCGGGGCTCGGTTCCACGGACTCTCTTCCGGAGGGGACGGCAACGCCTCCAGGCTCCTCGCCGCCACGCCCGTCGAACAAGATGAGATCATCGAATCGGCGTTGAGCCACGCTAAACGATCACGAGGGGGTCCGATGCTCGAGCGGTACGAACTGGAGGCGTTCCTCACGCTCGCCGAGGAGCTCCACTTCGGGCATACAGCCGAGCGCCTCGGCGTCTCCACCGGCCGGATCAGCCAGACGGTCAAGAAGCTGGAGCGGCGCGTCGGCACGCCGCTCTTCGCCCGCACCAGTCGAAGCGTCCACCTCACCCCCGTCGGCCTGCGCCTGTACGAGGACCTGCTGCCCGCCTACCGGCAGCTGCGCACCGCGCTCGAACGCGCCACCGAGGCGGGGAGGGGCGTCCACGGCAGACTGCGGGCCGGCTTCGCCACGCCCTGGTGCGGCGAGCTGCTGACGGCCGCCGCCGACACGCTGCTCGCCCGCTACCCCGGCTGCGAGATCACGGTCCGGGAGGTCCCGCTCGACGGCGGACCGGGCCCCCTCAGGGACGGCACCCTCGACGTCCAGTTCGTCTCCTTCCCCGTCCGCGAACCCGACCTCACCACCGGCCCCGTGGTCGTCGCCGAGGACAGGGTCCTGCTCCTGCCCGTGGCGCATCCGCTGGCGAGCCGGGCGTCCCTGGGGCTCGAGGACCTCGCCGGGCTGCCCCTGATCGCCCCCGAGGGCACGAGCTCCCGCTACTGGCGCGACCACCACTACCCCCGCCGCACCCCGTCGGGCGCCGCCGTCGGCCGGGGGCCGGTCGCGGCGACCTGGCAGGAGGTCCTCTCCCACGTGAGCGCCGGCCGGGGCGTCACCCCAGGCGCGGCGCTCGGCGCCCGTTACCACCCTCGCCCCGGCATCGCCTACGTCCCCCTGCGTGACGCCCCGCCCGTCGAGTACGGCCTGGTCTGGCCCACGGCGGCGGACTCCGCGCTGCTCAGGGCCTTCGTCGAGGCCGTCGGCACGTCACGGCGCTGACCCGTCGCCCGGAGTCCGCGGAGGCGGGTCGGCCGGAGCGGGTACGGATGCGGGCGGGGACGGTAGGGATGCGGGCAGGGGCTCGGATGCGGGCGGGGATCCGGGTGC
Organism: Streptomyces sp. NPDC055103; assembly: GCF_053607625.1. Taxonomy (NCBI): domain Bacteria; kingdom Bacillati; phylum Actinomycetota; class Actinomycetes; order Kitasatosporales; family Streptomycetaceae; genus Streptomyces; species Streptomyces sp. NPDC055103. The sequence continues at coordinate 8,500 of NZ_JBSGTX010000105.1, read as the reverse complement.
GGGCGCCACCAGGGCCCCCGTCAGGTGGTCGTACGCCACGTGCGCGTGGAGCCGGACGCCGGTGACAAGGGTGTCGTCGTCCGCGTAGAAGAGCGGGTTGTGGTTGGTGGCGAGCCCGCGCCCGCCCGCCACCGGCACGGGCCTTCCCGACGGGTCGAGCGCCGCGTCCTGGACGCCGAGCATCACGTACAGGCCGCCGAAGCGGCGGACGAACTCGGAGACGTCGTCGTACCCGAGCGTCCCCCCGGTCTCCACCACCCGCTCCTCGCCCACGACCCGGCGGAAGGTCGGCAGTGCCGACTCGACCCACGGCCGGCTGTTGTGCACGGGCGGCACGGACTGCAGGTACTCGACCGTGGCCGTCGCGCCGTACGCCGCCGCCGAGTGCTCCACGAGGGTGGTCAGCCGTCGCTGGACCTCCGTCATGTCCGACCCGACCGCGCACCGGACCGTGCCCCACAGCGTCACCGTCTGTCCGATGATGTTGAACCGGCCGACGTCCTCGACGTGCCCGAAGGAGACCGTGACCGGGGCGAAGGCCGAGACCTGCCGGTAGAGCTGACCGACGCCCGTCAGGACCGACCCCACCGCCGGCATCGGATCGACGCCTTCCCAGGGCGTGGAGCCGTGCGTCTGCTTCCCGGTGACGACGACGCGGACGAGGGTGGAAGCGGCGTACTGGTTGCCGATCCGGTAGCCCACGTACCCCTTCGGGTAGGGCGTCACATGCAGGCCGAAGGCCATCGTCGGCGCCGGATCGGCGAGGGCGCCCGCCTCGACCATGGCGCGCGCCCCGCCCTCCTCGGTGACCGGCGGGCCCTCCTCGGCGGGCTGGAAGACGAACAGCACCGTACCCGGGAGCCGGTCGCGGACCCCGGCGAGCACCGTCGCCGCGCCGAGCAGCATCGCCGTGTGGCAGTCGTGCCCGCAGGCGTGCGAGACGGGGTACGGGCCGCCCGGGTAGTCCGTGTCCACGATGTCGGAGGCGAACTCCGCCCCGCACAGGTCCTTGACCGGCAGCGCGTCCAAGTCCGCCCGCAGTGCCACGACCCGTCCGCCGGGTCCCGCTGAGCCGCGCAGGACGCCCACGACGCCGTGCCCGGCGATGCCGGTACGCACCTCGTCGAGGCCGAGCGCGCGCAGCTCGTCCGCCACCATCCGGGCCGTGTTCACCTCCCGGTTGGACAGCTCCGGATGCCGGTGCAGATGGCGCCGCCAGGCCACCACCCGGTCCGCGACCCTCGCCGCCCGCTCGTCCAGTTCGCCGTGGATCGACTCCGTGCTCAACGGGGCTCCCTCTCGTACAGGCTCCTGCCGTGGCCATGGGGACCGTGCCTCACCAGCCTCCCACGCGGGGGTGTCAGCGGCCTGTCAGGTCGGAGAGCGTGAAGTCGTCCGGCAGCGGTGTGCCGAGCTCGTTGAGGGCGGCGACGAGCTTCTTCTCCTCGTACGTGAAGTGCGACTCCACCAGGGCGATGAGCCCGTCCAGTTCGCCGCGCACCCGGCGTACCTCCGCCGGATCCTGAGCCGCCCCCGATTCCGTGTCCGTCGGCAGCCCGTCCAGCAGGCCCTGGAGTCTGCTCAGGACCTCCTCGACCTGCTCGTGGTCGCGCGCGAGTTCGTCGAGCACCGGCCGCAGCGCCGGGTAGGCCTCGGCGAGGACGGGGAAGACGCCCTGGTCCTCGGCGGTGTGGTGGCGGGTGAGCGCGGTGCAGAAGGCGAGGCAGTGGGCCCGGAGGTTGCGGGGGCGGTCGCCGCCTTCGGAGAGGAAGGAGTCCACGTCCTCGCGGAGGCGGGCGAGCTCCTCACGGAGCCAGAGGTGCACGTCCACGAGCTGGTTGCCGAACGCCGCGAGGCGGTCGCCCGGTTCGGAGGCGGTGGTCATCCCCGCATGATCGCACCGGGGCGGAACGACGGACACCCCTCGTACGGAACGGTACGGGGGGTGTGCGGCCTTGGCCGAGGCCGGTGCGGGCCGGTGCGGGGCGTGGCGGTGTCAGCCGGTGAAGACCTCGATCAGCGACCAGATCGCGAGGCCCGCCATGACCACGCCGCCGACGCGCTGCACCGTCTTGAGGGGCACGCGCTTGGCGATGAACCGGCCGGCGACCAGGGCGAGGGCGGAGACGCTCATCAGGGCGGCGAGCGAGCCGATCGCAGTCGACCAGGTGCCGTTGGTGGCGGCGAGGTTGGCGGTCGTGATCTGGGTGAGGTCACCCCACTCGCTGATGAAGACGGCCATGAACGCGGTCGAGAAGACCGGCCAGAAGCCCGTCACCGTCCGGCCGCCCGTGTCGTCGTCCTCGTCGTCGTCCCCGCCGCGCAGCAGCACGAAGGCGCCGAAGCCGAACAACAGGGCCGAGACCAGTTCGACGCTCCAGTCGGGGAGCAGCCCGAGCAGGCTGCCGGCTCCCACGGCGATGGCGACATGGGCCAGGAAGGCGGTCGAGGTGCCGATCCAGACGTACAGCGGACGCATGCGCGTGCCCATGGCGAGGGACGCGAACATCGTCTTGTCGGGAAGCTCGGCGAGAAAGATCAGCCCGAAGGCGGTGAGGATCGCCAAGGGGTCGAGGTGCATACCGGGGCTCTCTGCTCGGTCCGGGCCCGTGGGCTCCGCACCTGGAAGGCGACGGGAGGACCACTCGGCCCGGCATGACGGACCACGCCCACGGAGACGTGGACGCGGTTGATGCCTGGCCGAAGGTCTCGCCCGTCCACGTCGTGCGTGGACCCGGTCACCGGGAACCCGGGGGCTCCAGTGTGTCGACGACCGGTTCGCAGGGCTACTCCCCTTCGCTGTCCGTCAGTGTAACCGAACAGGGTTCGAGCGTGGGTAGACACTGTCTACTCGATCTTGGTAGACAGTGTCTATGCATCAGGAGAACGAAGGACACGACGAGCCGGGCGACGGCCTGCGCGGACGGCTCGTCCGGGTGGGCGTCGAGCTGGTGAACGCCGAAGGCGCGCATGCCCTGTCCCTCCGCGAGATCGCCCGCAGGGCGGGCGTCTCCCACGGAGCCCCCCGCCGCTACTTCCCGACCCACCTGGACCTCCTGTCGGCCATCGCCCGCCAGGGCTTCGCCGAACTGGCCGACCGCCTCGCGGAGGAGGACCGGGAGGACGCGGGGCCACGCGAGCGGATCGCGATCCTCGCCCGCGTCTACCTCGCGTACGCCGGGACCCGGCGCGGCATGTACGAGCTGATGTTCCGCCACGACCTGCTCGAAAGCGGCCGGCTGGGACTGCGCGAGACGAGCCTGCCGCTCTTCGCCCACCTCACCGGACTCGTCGCCCGCGCCACGGGCGCCGACACGGGGGCTGACGCGGCACTGCGCGCCGGCGCCCTCTGGGCCAACCTCCACGGCATCGCCCAGCTCTGGCACTGGGGCAGCCTCCGCCTCGCCACCGGCGCCACCGACGGCATCGGCGGCACCAGTGCCACCGGAGCCACCGACGACCCGGCCCCGCTCCTCGCCGCCGCCCTCGACGCGCACCTCGGTCCCGCGGAGCCCGCCCCGTGACCGCTACGGACGCACGCCGCGCCTCGACCCTCGCCTGCAGCGTCGTCGGCGCCGCCGTCGTCGCCCTCGACGGCACCGTCCTCACCGTCGCCCAACCCGCCCTCCAACGAGACCTGCACGCCGACGTCGGACAGGTGCAGTGGACCAGCACCGCCTACCTCGTCGCCGTCGCGAGCCTCCTCGTCTTCGCCGGCCGCCTCGGCGACCGCTACGGCCACCGCCGCGTCTTCGCCGTCGGCGCCCTGGGCTTCGCCGCCGCCTCCGCCGGCATCGCCCTCGCCCCCGGCATCGGCGCGGTGATCGCGCTGCGCGTGCTCCAGGGGGTGTGCGGGGCGCTCCTCCAGCCCGCCACCCTCGGCATGCTGCGCACCGCCTTCCCGCCCGAGCGGCTCGCGACGCCGATCGCCGTGCGCACCGCCGCCATCGGCCTCGCCGCGGCGGCGGGACCCCTCGTGGGCGGCGTCCTCGTGTCCTCGTACGGCTGGCGCGCGGTCTTCCTCCTCGGCGTGCCGCCGACGCTCGCGATCGGCCTGCTCGCTCTGACCGGTCCGGAACCGCGCGCCGACGTCCCCGCGCGACGCCCCTCCTCCGGAACCGCCGCGCTCGACCCGCTCGGCGCGGTCCTGCTCGCCGCGGCCCTCGGCCTCCTCGTACACGGTCTCGTCGACGCGTCCCGTCCGGGTGGATCCGGAACCCCCGCGCTCGTGGCCGCCGTCGCCCTGACCGCCGGAGCCGCGCTCGTCCGGCACGAACGCCGCGCCCCGCACCCCCTCCTGCCGCCGGAGCTGATGCGGAGCGTGCCCGTCCGCGCTGGTCTCGCGGCGCTCCTCGCCGCCTCGGCCGCCCTCTTCGGGACACTGTTCGTGGCGACGTACTTCCTCCAGGACGTCCAGGGCCTCGACCCGCTCGGCTGCGCGCTGCGCGTCCTGCCGCTCGCCGTCCTCATGGTCCTCGGCGCACCCCTCTGCCCACCGCTCCAGCGCCGCTTCGGCCCCCGGCGTACGGCGACCGCGGGCGCGGTCCTGCTCACGCTCGGCGTCCTGCTGTTCTCCCGGCTCGACGCGACGGCCTCCGCGGCCTCCGTCGGCACCGCCGCCGCCCTCCTCGGGGCGGGCTTCGTCACCCTCATGGTCACCGCGACGTCCGTCGTCGTGCACCGCGCTCCCGCCGCCCATGCCGGCGTCGCCGGCGGCCTCCAGCAGACCGCCATGAACATCGGACCCGCGCTCGGCGTCGCCACCGCGACCCTGCTCCTCGCCCTCGTCCCGGACGCCGGCTTCGTCCCGGACCGGGGCGCCGTCCTGCCAGCCCTCACCGTGATCGCGGCCCTCGCCCTCCCCGCCGCCCTCGCCCTGCCCGACACGGCACACCACCGGGGGACACGCCAGGGTCCGACGCCACCCGAGCCCCGACGACGGTTCTGCGTACGATCATGAAATGCCCGACGTCGGCCACCGGCGCCCGCCCGGCAGGGCGGAGCGCAGACAGTTCAACCTCGGTCGCGCCCTGCCGTTCCTGATCCTCACCGTGACGGCCGTCGTCGACACCCTCACCCCCGACAGGGAGCGCTTCGAGCGCCTCCTCGTCGCCGCGCCCGCGCTCGCCGCCGTCACCTGGAGCGTGCGCGGGACCATCGGCATCGGGCTGCTCGCCATGATTGTGCGTGCGCTGCTCCACCTGGGCCGTGACGAGGCCCTCGTACCGGAACTCCTCGCCAGCGAGGTCGTCCTCGCCCTCGTCACCGCCACCGCGGCCTGGGTCAGCCGGGTCCGCACCCGCTACGAACAGGACCTGCGCGAGGTGACCGCCGTCGCCGAGGTCGTCCAGCGCGTCGTCCTGCGCCCGTTGCCCGGCCACCTGGGCCGCTTCGACCTGCACCTGCTCTACGTCGCGGCCGCCGCCAAGGCCCGGATCGGCGGCGACTTCTACGAGGCCGTCAAGGTCCCCGGAGCCGTACGGATCATGCTCGGTGACGTCCAGGGCAAGGGCCTCGGCGCCGTCGAGACCGCCTCCGTCCTCCTCGGCGCCTTCCGGGCGACCGTCAACGAGACCCCGGACCTGGCTGCTCTCGCGGACACGCTCGACGAGGGTCTGACGCGCTACGGCGGCTGGGACCCCGAGTCCGACGCCGCCGAACGCTTCGCCACCGTCGTCCTCGTGGAGCTCCCCGACGACCAGGACATCGCCCGGTTCCTCAGCTGCGGCCACCCCGCCCCCCCTGATCCAGCGCGGGGCCGAGGTCACGCCGGTCGCCTTCGCCGACCCCTCCCTGCCCGTCAACCTCGCGGGCCTCGCCGAGAACCATCACCGGATCGAGGAGGTGCACTTCGGGCCAGGGGACCGGATGCTGCTCTACACGGACGGCGTGAGCGAGACCCGCGACCGGGCCGGCACGTTCTACCCGCTGGTGACGCGCCTGAGCGGCTGGGCGCGGGAACCGGCCGCCGAACTGCCCGGTCTCCTGCACACCGATCTCGCCGCGTACGGCGCCGACGGCCTTGACGACGACGTCGCCGCGCTGCTCGTGGTCCCCCGGGCGAGCCCGGCCGAACCGCCTCCTCCTGACCACCCGCCGCACCCATCTCGGCGTCCCCAAACATGGGGTTCGGGGCGGCTTGTGTCGTTCGCGCACGGTTACGTGACCCGTGCGCCGTTCGTGCGCTCTGGCCGCTCCGACCCTCATACGTGAGGCTTGCGACCGTCCGCATCGCGGACGGTCTGCAGTCCACTCGAGAGGAACGGGTGCACGTGCCCCAGGACAACCCCTTCACCCCCGGCTCGTTCGAAGACTTCCCCGGCTTCCCGGACGGCACGGTCGGTCTCACCGCCGCCGACACCACCCGCATCGCGGGAAGCGGAAGTGGTCTCTGGGCAGCCGACGGAACGGTGAACCCCGACGCCGTCCGGCTCGGCCAGACCCTCGCCACCGCACTCCTCGGCGGCGGCGACACCGGCCTCGCGAGCGCCGAGGCGCTGCTCCCGGCCGAACTCGCCGCGCACCTCGAAGAGGTCCGCGGTGTGGCCTGGCCCTCGTACCACCGCATCGAGGTCGCGGAAGACGTCCGGCTCTCCGCCTTCAGCCTGTACCAGCTCGGCCCCGGCCCGCATCCGCTCGTCATCGTCCCGGCGGGCTGGACCCCGTTCGGCTGGCCGCTGTTCCTCTGGGCGTACCTCAGCCTCGCCCGTCGCGGCTACCACGTCATCGCCTACACACCCCGCGGCCTCGGCATTCCCGGACTGCCCTCCACGTCCGAGGGCTTCGTCGACATCGCGGGACCCCACGACTGGGCCGACGGCTCCGCCGTCATCGACTTCGCCGTCCAGCACTTCGGTCCGAGCACCATCGGATTCCTCGGCGAGTCCTACGGCTCCGGCATCAGCCAGCTCGTCGCCGCCCACGACGACCGGGTCTCCGCCGTCGTCGCCCTCAGCACCTGGGGCAACCTCGCCACCAGCCTGTACGACAACAAGACCCGCCACCTCGCGGCCGTGAAGGCGCTCATCTCCCTCACCGGCGGACCGGTCGAGGACAAGTTCGACGAGGGCAACCAGCAGGTCCTCGCCGACTTCCTGGCCGACCGGAACCTCGACGAGGTCGTCAAGTGGGGCCGGAAGCGTTCCCCCGAGTCGTACCTGCCCCTCACCAACGAGAACGACACGCCGACCTTCTTCTCCAACACCTGGCACGAGAGCCTCTTCCCGGTCAACCAGGTCCTGACGAGCTTCGAGGGCCTGCGGGTGCCCAAGCGGCTCAACCTGTGGATCGGCGACCACGCCGCCCCCGAGGGCCCGGCGCTCATCGGCACGGAGCCCCGCAAGGTCAACATCCCCATGGAGGAGGCGTACGCCTGGCTCGACCACCACCTCAAGGGGGACCACAACGGCGTCGAGTACTGGGAACAGGTCTCCAGCCAGGTCATGTTCACCTACGTCACGGAACCGGTCACGGATCCCGGCACCGGCGAGCCGACCGGGGAGAACCGGATCGTCGAACCCGCGATCCGCGAGCCCCGTGCCGACTGGAGCGAGGTCACCACCGGCGTCCAGGTGTTCGGCCTCACCGGCGACGGCGCCGGCGGTGCCGACGGCCTGCTCGTCCCGCGCGCCGACGAGCAGCCGGCCCCGCCCGAGGAGACCGGCTGGCGGCGCGCCTTCGTCGCGGGCGTGGACACCGAGGCCACCGCCATGGATCTGCCGCTCATGAAGACCGGCCAGGCGGAGTGGGCCGGCAACCCCAAGATCTACGACACCCGCAAGATCGACCGCCGGCACGCCGTGGCCTGGACGACCGAGCCGCTCCTCGCGCCCGAGGGGGAGGGGCGGGCGGCCCGCCGCGTCCGGGGGATCCCGCGCCTGCGCCTCACGGTCCGCTCCACCGCCACATCGGCGGGGCTCGTCGCCCACCTCCTGGACGTCGCCGAGGACGAGACGGCCCGGATCATCACCCATGAACCGCTCAACGTGTACGGCCTGACGCCCGACCAGGACACCACCGTGACCTGGCGGCTCCAGGCCGCCGCGTACGACATCGCGGCGGGCCACCGGCTGATGCTGGTCGTCGACAGCATGGACCCGCTGTACGGCGGTGCCTCCATCACCTGGACACAGACCGCCTTCGGCTCCCCGGAGGGCGAGCCGTCCTTCCTGGAACTGCCCCTCGGCTGAGCGGGGGAGGGGGTATCGGGGGTGGGGACGGGGGACGGGGGCGCGGTCGGACACCGCGCCCCCATCCCTCACCTCACGCCGGTCACACAGGTCAAACGAGTCAAGCGGGTCACTCCACGTGCCTGCGGCAGACCAGCGGGGCCTCGGACCGGACGCGGCGGCGCGGCGCGGTGCTCGACGCGTGCACGTGCGCCTCCTCTCGGCGGAGGTCCCGCTCCCCCCCGTTACCTTTTTCGTGGCTCCGCAATGGGGCCTCCGGCCTTCGGGTCCGGCATGACTTCCCCCCCTTGTTGTTGATGATCCGGGGGGTG
>NZ_JBSGTX010000104.1:0-21441 GCF_053607625.1 Streptomyces sp. NPDC055103 | reverse complement strand
GGGTGTCGCGGGCAACGCAATGCCAAGTCCGGCCAGAGCCACGACGAAGGCACTCGTGATGGCCGCCGTACGTTGTCGGAACGTCCGCCGGCGCGGACGTATGGGACTGCTCAAGGAGAAGGTCCTCTCATGGTGGTTCCGGCTGCTGCCGGTCGTCTCGGTATTTCGGCGCTCGGGGCGCCGGGACAAAGCGGCCTTCGTCCCGGCCTCGTTACGTCGGGGCGCGCCGATGGGTTCTGGGCACGAGTGACAGAGCGGCTGTGGCGTTGCGGAGCACCCGTGGCCCGCTGTCAGACGCGCCGGGCGGAACGCGTGCTGATCGCCACCCACGAGATCCGCGACGGTGCTGCGGCCGTAGGTACATGCCGCGCGATGACGCTGGTTCCGGCGTCAGGCCGAGCCTGCCCCGCATGGCTTCGGGTCAGCGGGCCATGGTCCTGTTTTGAGTGTGCGGGGACAGCAGAGACCCGTTCGGGTCTCGCCTCGACGGAACGTCTGAGACGCGAGTCCGAACTGTGCTTCGGCTTCGCCGGCGTGTCATCAGAGACGACATGTTTCCCACCCCACCTTGTGCCTGCCCCGCCGACTCGGCCGCGCCCCTCGTCGTTGGAGGGCACCCGGAACGGGGTGGACAGTCAGACCTGTGTCGCCGTGGGGTACGAACGGGTGACGTGGATGCCGCGCCCCCCAGCGCGGATCGCCCCTCTACCCCATGAGCGAGATGGAGCTTGCGGTGTTGTTCAAAGACTCACAAGTTCCCGTTCACTAGTTCATCAACTCGAGAGCTTGTGGGCAGCGAAGACGGACCGGATCTGCCTCGGGCCTGCCAATTGAGCGATGGAACAAAGGTGCAAACCGTTGCCGGTTGGGCCCTAACCCCGGATCTTGGACACTTGGTAGGTGGATCTTGAGGGTCTGCGCGGTATCGACCCATCGCCACGCGTTCTTGGGGGCCGAGGAAAACCGGCAGAGGGCATCCAGCTCGTCCCGGCGGGCCCGACCTGTGGCCGAGTAGAGGAACTCCACCCTCGTGGACTCGCAGACAGCCACATCTTCGTCGAGACACCCATCAGCCGCATCACCTCGACCTGCGGCCGCACGGCGCGAGCCACAAGCCCCGCAACGGCCGTGGGACAGGACCTTCTGCCGCTCCATTCGGGCTTCCACGGCGGCGTCCACGTCGTCCACGGCCACGCCGCGGTCGCGCTGGATCGAGCACAGGACGGCAGCGGTGTACTCGCGCGTCTGCACCATGCCGGGCAGCACCCTGCTGGCGTAGACGCGGAGCAGCCGGGTGTGCTCGTAGAGCGTTTCGACGGATTCCTGGGCGGCGCGGAGGCCGGTGCGCTCCATCTGTCGCCATTCGGTGTACATCGACTCGACCGCTCGGGCGGCGGCGATCAGGTCGGGGATCTGGTCCTCGGCCCCGCACGCGATGCACCAGAGCCTGATGTCGGACTCGGATACAGCCCGTGTCGCGCTCTGGATGCGGCTGGTCTTGGCGGGACCCCACCGGCACCGGGCAGACAGCTCCTCGCCCGTCAGGCCGGCGTCCTTCCGGATGTTCTTCAGCCGGAGGGCAAGGGCCTTGCGGGCTTCGACGACGACGGACGACGGAGACGGCATGCTGACTGTCCGGTGAACGGTGGGACGTGGGACTAGACCGCGAAGTTCTCGTGCGGGATCGCCCGCTCCCAGACCGCGTCGAACGCCGCGACCACCATCTTCACCGTGGCCGGGTCCTCGGCGAACTCGTGCCCCGCCCACTCTCCGGCGCCGGTGAACCAGTGGAAGAGGACCAGGCGGTCATCGATCAGCCAGAGGTCGTTACCCGGCAGCGCGAGGGTGGAAGCGAGCCGACGCGGCAGCCAACGAACGGACTCGCCCGCGGCCAGGTTGTGCGGGCCGGTCAGCGAGTGCTCCCAGCGGATGTAGTCGGTCACCGGCTCCGAGACGACCCGGGCTCGGCGCACAGCCACGCCCCGGTCCACGGTCTCCTCGACCAGCTCTCGCCACTCCCTGTACGCGTCCGGCAGCTCGGCCTCACGGCCCTCGCGCCAGGCTGCGAAGACCGGATCCTCCATGTAGGAGTCGCGCATCTCCAGGTGGACCGCCGACCGCTCAGCGCTCCTCAGCAGAGCGGTGAAGTCCGGCACGCCGTTCTGCGGCCTCGCACGCCTCCCTCAGGATCGGGATCATCCGGGCCGGGATGCGCACGACGCCCTCGTGGTCAGGTACGCCGGCGGGGTGACCCGGCACCCACTCGGATTCGTTGATCGTCGCGTTCATCTCGGGGTCCAGGAGTCAGCCTTGGATGACGACCTCGGTGGTCTCGTCCTCGACCCACACGGTCGGACTGCCTCCGTTGGGCGAGTTCGGATCTTTCCCGACAAACCATAGGGCCATGATTCCCTCCCACAGCAAGCCAGTGTCCAACTCTTGCGCACACTTTCGCTGTGAGAGGACAGGGTCAAGGCTGGACGCCGCGTTTGGCGCGAACCCGCTGGCCCGCAGGCACCGGCGAGTACCCGACAGCTGGGCGGCAGCTTGCCCCCTCCGGGCCCGACGGCCTATCACATGACGGTTCGCCAGTTCCCGCAATGAGTACGTAAGTTGAACCCGCTTACACATATCTAGGGGGAACGTATGGAGCTCAGCGCATCGGTCATTATCGGCGCCGTAGCCACATTGGGCGCCTTGATCGGGGTAATGATCTCCGTCACCAAGAGGTCGCTGCTGCGCGAACGGGACGCGGAAAGCGCACGCCTGCGATCGGTCGTCATCGGAGACGAGCCCCGCACCGTCATCCACGGCGACATCCACGGCGACATCCGTGTAGACCTCCCCCCAGCAGGCGGACAGGACAAGGGAACCCGCGCCGGCGAACAGCGCGTGGACGACGACCGCTTCGCCGAACTGCTCATCGAGTACTACGCCTGGGGACTCACCCAAGCACGCCGGAGCACATCCCTCAGCCTCACCGCCTCCGGCGTCGGCGTCTTCGTCCTCCTCATCGGCGTTGCCCTCGCCATCTGGAAGGCCGAGACCACCGGTGACCTCTACGCCTCCGCCGTCGCCAGCGTGGCCGGCCTCGTCTCCACGGTCATCGGCCAACTCGCTCACCGCAGGGCCGACAGCGCCATGACCCACATGCAGAAGCAGACCGACAGCCTCCGCCAGGACATGAAGCGCGAACGCGAGACGGAGACCGCCATCCGGCTCGCCGGTGAAATCCTGGACCCCGAACTCAGGGCCGAGCTCCAAGCCGCCCTCGTCCTCAAGCTCTCAGGAGCCACCCTCACCGAGGTCAGGACGCCCTTCACCCCCCCGACGACAATCCCCTCCCAGGACGGATCGCTCAACGGCGCCACCCGCTGATCCGTCGACCCTGATCACACCCGCCGCCGCAGGATTCGGACACGAGGGGCAAGAGAGTTGAACGAGCAGAAGTTCACGGATATGGCTGGGCAGTTCATGCGCATGGCGCTCGACTCCTGGCGAGCCGGAAACCGTACGTTCGCCGTCCTGCACGCGGGCATGGGCTGTGAGCACGTACTGAAAGCGCTTCTCACCCACTACGACCCGCTGCTGATCTCCGACAAGGCGGACCGAGCCCACAGGTTCCACGCCCTGGGGTTCGGCGACCAACCAAGCGTTAAGCCGCTCACCGAGGCCCGGACGATCGGCATCGCGGATGCGTTCAAGGACGCCACGGTGTTCATGCGGGGGACGATGCCGGTCACATTTCAGCAGTTCACCCCCGTCATTGACTCCCGCAACGGGATCGCCCACTTCGCGCACCACGACGAGCAGGCCGAGGAGACGATCGTCTCGACTGCTCTCCGCGTTGCAGACGCCATCCGCGCCGAACTCGACGTCGACGCAGGTGACTTCTGGGGCGAGTACGAGACCTTGTTCGCAGACCTGGCCCAGGTCGCCACCATGCCCGCCCCGGCAGGACAGGCCGACCGGCCCAACATCGAAGCCGCTGCCGAGGAACTCGCGCTCGCCGAACGGGCTATGGCCCGCGCCATGATCTCCACCGCCGTCACCACGGCCGCCGAGGCCGCCTCCTGGAAGTCGGCAACGAGGCCCGGCGAGCACCAGGAGGACGTCGCCCGCACCGCCCTGAACACGGCACTGATCACCGCGCTACGGACCGCCGGAGCCCGGGCCCGCCAGACCGCCACACAGCTCCTCGGAGAGTACGAGGTGGTCCCGCTCCCCGTCCGGCCGGACGACTCACCAACCGACCCCGACACAGCGCAGCGAGCCCACACCGCCGTGACCGTCAAGGTCATGATCGCGTCGGGCGTCATGGCGGGACTCGTCGACATGCAGTACCTCGACCCCGATCTCCCCATCGTCCCCAGCCTGATCGAGCTCGACGCATCCGGATGGCTCAGGAACAGCCAGGCACGAGACGAACACGTGTGGTGGCGGGACTGCCCGGCCTGCGGCTACGCCGGCAACGTGTACGGGGACCTCAACACCACGCCATGCCTATGCGAGGAGTGGGAGGTGGAGTGCCAGCACCCCGGCGGGGTCATCGATGTCGGGATCGTCGAATCCTTCTCCTGCCCCTTCTGCGGCCTCGCGTTGAGCAGCCGCGAGGAGATCGCCACGGCGGGCATCGAGTCGCGCACCGAAGCCCCCAACCCCGCGGAGTTCTGGTGAGCAAGCCCAAGAAGCACCACTGCGCCCGCACATCTAGCTGCAAGCATCCACGCCACAGGGGCAGCCGCCGCCCGTCTTGAGTGGCTAGCCCGCCGTGCGGGCGCCAGGTGGCGCGGACAGCCGCTTCGCCTTCCCCATGGTTCGGTCGATCGTGATCTCGATGACCACGCGCTCGGGGTCGGGATGCGGGGTGCGGCCGTAGCGGTCCGCGTAGCGGGCCACGGCGTCGCTGACTGCATCCGTACGCAGGCACTGCTCGCTTGTCACCAGGCCATGCGCCCAGGAGTGCTCCCGCATGGGCCGGTTTGCTCCCCACACGCAAGAGCCGAACGTCCACGAGCCCCATCCGAGTCGGCAACCCGAGCCGCCGGCCACTACGAACTGATGGGCAAACACCAAAACGGGTCTCAGATCGCCGCCAGCAACCGGAGACCAGCTACTGGCATCCGCTCTTCCCGAATCCGACCGTCGCAGAGGGCGCAGAAGATTCGGGAGTGAGCGGCGTGTCACACGCAGGGGCCGTGGGATCGCCGTGGGATCATCGTCGTGGCTCCACACCCAGGCTCCGCCTGAAACCCCAGGTCAAGAACGCGTGGGGCCGGTGAGGGAGACCAGAGGCCCCCGTTTCGCCACACCGATGCGAGGCGATCGCCACACGCGAAAACACCCCTCCAGGGGCGTTTTCGCAGGTCAGAACGTTTTTCTATGGTGGGGCGGGTGGGACTCGAACCCATTTCAGTGACGCGTCTCACCTGCGACGATGCCAAAGCGCCGGACGTATCATCCGACTCCATCCGGCCGCGTCCCCCTTCGATCCCGCTCGATCGAGGACCGTGCAGCGTTCGCTGCACCGCTGTCGCCGCGCTCCCTAGCGCCCACGAATCCCGGGTCGACACACCCGCCAGGCGCACTCGGCGGGCGGTCACGCTACGTAATCCATCTGCCGCCGAGACGCCGACTCGTTCCCAGCCGCCGACGGCGTGCTCGTCAGCGCGCGCCGGTCTCCGGTTCAGGTCGGGGCAGCTCGTCCAGGTCGAGGGTGAAGGTGCGACCGTCGGCCAGGTCGATGGGGAGTTTGCCGGTGGCGTACTGGTGCGTGTGCGCCGCGATGTAGCCGCTTCCGGTGGGCTGGGTGTGGACGACGACCTCCGCCGCGTACGGGTCCACGACCAGGTAGACGGGAATGCCGTAGCGGCCGTACTTGGCGGTGCAGTCGTCGTAGTCCTTGCGCGCCGAGGAGACGGAGACCACCTCCGCGATCAACAGGACGTCCTCGAAGCTGTAGCGCTTGCCCGCCCTCTGGGAGTCCTCACGCAGGATCGCGAGATCAGGAGCGGAGTTCTCGTCCGCCGGGAAGTCGAGATAAACGTCCGAGACGGTCTTCGCGTGGCGCCCGAGCGACACGATCGTGTCGTACTGCAACGACTTGATCGTGCTGGAATGCTCCACGCTCTGCGGGGTCATGATCACCTTCCCCTCGGCACCGAAGAAGACCGCGTATCCCTCGGGGAACTCGGTGTGCATGATCGCCTCGACGCTCATCAGCGGCTCCTTCCCGTCGCCTCCCAGAATACGGGTGTCACCGGGCGAGGATGGGAGCGTCGCCCGGGCGACTTCCCTGTGCGGCGAGGCGTAGCTGGAGCATCGCGACGAGCCGCTGGTCGGGGTCGTCGATGTCGATCCCGCTCAGGGCGACCGCCTTGCGGACGCGGTAGCGCAGGGTGTGGCGGTGGACGTCGAGCGTCTCGGCGGGCCGGCTGACACCACCGAAGCCGTCGAGGTAGCCCTCGGCTTCGCCGCGTCTCATGTCCACGGCGACGACGGTGACGCCTGCCCGGGCCGAGCCCCAGGTGCCGGGCGAGCGCAGTCATGCCGAAGCGGCCTGTGAGCAGGCCGTGCGCGAACTCGCCCCGTGAGGCGACCCGCGGAGGCGTCGCCGTGGTAGTGGTGGTCGACCAGCTGGTACGCCGCGAGCCGGGCTGCACCGCGCAGGGCCTCGCCGCTCCGCTCGGCGAACGGGCGGTAGCCCTCCTGGGTGCCGAGCGGGCGTGGGCCCGCGGTGACGCCGATGGCGCGACGGCGGCGGTAGCCGTGCTCGGGCCGCTCGTCGATCTCGACGATCTCCTCGCCGGTGCGGAGCCGTCTGATCAGGCCGTGTTCCGCTCAGGGGCCGTACGGGCTCCAGTGGCCGAGGAGAGGCTTCACGTCGCCGGCTTGGGGTTCAGGGGTCTCGGTGTGGTGTGCTCGCGGGTCGAGGCGCTCGGCGGTGGCTGCTGCCCAGGCGTTCCATGCCTCGGATCGGGTTCGGGCCTGCCCTGGTGGCCTCGACTCGCGTTCGTGCGGCGCTCACCCACTCCGTCAGTCGGGTGGCGTGACGCCATGCCGATTCCTGCGCCTCGAAGTACCTGAGACGGTACGCTCCGACGTCCCGTAGAGCATGCCGACGAGCGCCGTCCTTGCAGGGCGCCCGGCGGCACGCCCTCACGCTCGCACTACCCGCTGACGCGCGGACTCTGATTGCCGATCTCCACGACGATGTTCTTGTTGTCGGACTGAGTCCTGTGCAAGGAGGTGGAGAAGATGGCTGGGGCGGGGGAGGAAGGTCAGGCAGTTGCGCGGATGACGCCCGCAGCGGCTGTCCAGCCGGCGGTGGCGGCCCGCTCGATCTCCCATCCGGGGCGCCGGAGTTGTTCCGCCGACGCAACAACATCCCCGAATCGCAGGGCGCGGCGTGGCCCCTTGGCTGGGAGGGCGCCTGTGCCTGCCGGACTCGTGGAGTCCGTCGCCGAACGGGTCGCTCGTAGCGGCCTCACTATGGATTGCCCGGCGAACGGTGTCCAGTATGCAGACGTGGCGAACCGAGACCTCATGACGTGTTCAGAGTCCTGTCGCCGTGCCTTCGCGAACCCTCCGTAGCGTTCTCGGTGTCCGCATTCCTACTAAGGAGTAACGTGAGCGCCTTCGCTCTCAGCGCCCTGACCTCACTCGCCACCGCGTTCGCCCTGACCACCGGCCCCGTGGCCCCCGTGGCCGTCACGGCCACCGTGGAGACCCCTGCGGTGTACGACGACGAGGCCGGCGGCAGCGCCGACGCCGACGACCCGGCCGTCTGGGTCGACCCGGAGAATCCCGGCCGCAGCATCGTCATCGGCACCCTGAAGGAGGCGGGCCTCGACGTCTACGGACTCGACGGCCGCCGCCTGCAGCACATAGCGGCCCCCCAGGCCCCGCACGAGGACGCCAAGGCCGGCCGCTTCAACAACGTCGACATCGTCTACGGTTTCGACCTCGACGGCGAGCCGACCGACCTCGCCCTCGTCAGCGACCGGGGCCGCGACCGCGTCCGCGCGTTCGCCATCGACCCGGCCGCCGTCGCGGCCGGCAAGCCGCCGCTGAAGGACGTCACCGCCCCCGACGTGGCACCGGTGTTCGCCGCCGACGAGGCCGAGGTGGACGACCAGCGCACCTCCTACGGCCTGTCCGCCTTCACCGACGACGACGACGCCTACGTGGTGGTCTCCCAGCGTGAGGAGACCAGCCTGCGGCTGCTGCAGCTCGAGGACCGCGACGGGCGCGTCGGCTACGAGACCGAGGACACCCTCGACCTGCCCGACACCTTCGCCCTGCCCGACGGCACCGACTGGACCCCGTGTGCCGACCCCGGTGAGAACCCTCAGGTCGAGGGCATGGCCGTCGACCAGGAGGAGCACGTCCTGTACGCCGCGCAGGAGGCCGTGGGCCTGTGGCGGATCGAGCTCGACGACGAGGAGTTCGAGGACCCCGAGCTGATCGACCGCGTCCGCGAGTACGGTACGCCGTGGACGTACGACCCGGCGGAGGAGGAGTGCGTCCTCGACACGGAGAACGACCCCGGCTTCGGCGGTGAGCACCTGAGCGCCGACGCTGAGGGCGTCACCGTCTACCACGCCGAGGACGGCACCGGATACGTTCTCGCCTCCAGCCAGGGCGACGACACCTTCGCCGTCTACGAGCGCGACGGGGACAACGACTACCTCGGCTCCTTCGCCGTCACCGACGGCGCCACCGACGGCGTGCAGCACTCCGACGGCTCCACCGTCGTCAACGTCCCCCTCGGCGCCGCCTTCCCCAAGGGCCTGCTGATCACCCACGACGGCGAAGCCACCCCGGCCGACGGCGACCGCGAGGGCACCAACTTCAAGTTCACCCGCTGGGACGCCGTCGCCGGTGCCTTCCCCGAACCCCTCACGGTCGACACCGACTCCTTCGACCCCCGCGACACGGACTGACCTGGTCCGTCGGACTCCCCTGAGCGCCGCGCCCTCTCCGCCATGGGGGGGGCGCGGCGTCGACGACCCGCTCGACGGGCAGCCCGGCCCGGCCCCCTCCCCGGCGAGCCGGGCGACGTGTTCCTCACCGCTTGCCCGAACGCGTCGAGGGCGGCCACGAACGCGTTCAAGGGGATGTCGGCGGTCCATTGTTCTGAGCGGTGTGAAGGGCTGCGCCGAGAGGGCTCTGCCGGTAGAGGACATGGCGTCCGTGCCGAGTGCGTACGACGAGATGGGCCCGGGCGAGTACCGACAGGTGCTGGCTCACCGCTGCTGGGGTGACGTGGAGCCGGTGGGCGAGTTCCGTGGTCGAGGCCGGCTCGGTGAGCAGGGCGAGAAGCCGGGCTCGGGGGCGCCCGAGGAGCGCCTCGAGCGAGTGCGGTGCGGGGGTCGGTCGGCTCTCGGTGAGGGTGGCCAGTCCTCGGGCCGTGTAGACGATGTGGGGCGGGGCGTCGGCGCTGAGCATGGTGGAGACGCCGTCGACGAAACAACTGGGTGTCAGCAGCAGACGCCTGCCGTCGATGGGGATGTCCGTGGTGGTGTGCGCCTGAGGGCCGTGCCGCTGGACGGTGAGGATGCCCTCGGCCCAGGTGAGGCGCTCGCTGACGCCGGCGAAGAGGCGGCCTGCGCCGTGTTCGGCCAGGACCCGGGCGCGGTGGGCGAGGTCGGCTTCGAGGACGGAGCGGATCCGTGGCCACCAGGGCAGCAGGCAGGAGTGCCAGTACTCCTCCAGGGAGTTGGCGATGTCGTTCAGCAGCCGGGCCGGATCGTGCAGTCCGGCGGAGAGCCGGGGCGGGACCGGTTCCCCCAAGGGGAGGAAGGTCCGTTCCAGGTCGGGTGCGAGCAGGGCTGGATCGACGGCGCGCAGGGCGGTGAATTCCGTGCGGATGTCGGGTGCGGCACTACGCGGCCGGGGGGTGAGCAGATCGGGTACCCAGTAGCGGTGGCGCGCCACCAGGGAGGTGAGCAGCTCCTAGTCGAGCTGTTCGAAGGCGGTACGCATGGCGGTGCGCATGGCACGGGTGTGGGGCAGGCGCGCGGTGTGCGCACCCCACATGCGCAGGCTGAGGACGGTCTCCTGCAGCGGCGAGTACGCGAAGGACGTCGCTGCGAGGTCGGTCAGGTCGAGGCGGAAACGGATCATTAAGCCCCAGTCTTAACTCATTCCGCATGGAGCGTGTCCCGGGTTGGCTGCCCGCCATGACCACCGCACCATCACCCCGCCCCCGTACCGCGGCTCCTCCGCCGTCCCCTCGGCAGGGCCGGGCCGTCGCTCGGCGCCTCGCTCTTCCCGCCGATCCCGTCGTCCGGGCCCTGGCGACCGTCCTTCTGGTGAACGCGTCGGGCAACGGCCTGTTCCTGACCGTCAGCACGCTCTGGTTCACCCGGGGTCTGGGCTACTCCGCCGCGCAGGTCGGCCTCGTCCTCACGATCGCCGGACTGAGCGGTGTTCTCGCCGCGTTTCCAGCCGGTCGCGCTGCCGACCGTCATGGGGCCAAGCGGATCCTCGTCGTCGTGCACCTGCTCCAGGCCGCGGCGATGGCCGGGTTCGCCGTAGCAGGCACGTTCACCGGGTTCCTCCTGCTGGCATGCGCTGTCACGGCCGGCAGCCAGGCCAACGCCGCGGTCCGCGGTGCCCTGTACGCGTACAGTCTGCCCGCCGCCACCCGCACACCCGCGCTCGGGTTCCTGCGGGCGGTCAACAACATCGGCATCGGCGTCGGCGGCGCTCTCGGCGCCGCGGCCGTCGCTCTCGACCACCGCGTGGCCTACCAGGGGGCGATCCTGGCCAACGCCGCCACCTTCCTCCTCGCCCTCGTCCCGCTGCGCACCCTCCCCACCGCGCAGCCCGCGGCGGACCCCTCTCCTCGCGCCGGGCGGCCCGCACGGAAAGCGACGGGAGCACTGCGCGACGGGCCCTACCTCGCGGTCACTGGGCTCAACGCCATCGTCAACATGCTCTACGTCGTCCTCGAAGTCGCGCTGCCGCTGTGGCTGGTGAACCACACCCGGGCCCCACACAGCATGGTGGGCGCTCTGCTCGTCCTCAACACGCTGCTCGTGGTCGCCCTCCAGGTCCGGGCCACCCGTCGCGCCGGCGACCTGGGATCCGCCGCGCAGGCCTTCCGCCTCGGTGGCCTGTTGACCGGACTCGCCTGCGCGACGGCCGCCACAGCCGCACACCGTGCGCCTGTCCACGCCTCCGTGATCCTTCTCGTCGCCGTCCTGTTCCTCACACTCGGCGAGGTCACCTCGCAAGCGGGAAGCTGGACTCTCGGATACGCGCTGGCCCCCGAGGAGGCGCAAGGCGCCTACCAAGGCGTCTTCCAGACCGGTATCTCCGTCACGCAGGCGCTCGGCCCGATAGCGGTCACCACGCTCGTCCTGCCTCACGGCACAGCCGGTTGGTGGATCCTCGGCGCCGTCTTCTGTGTCGCCGCCCTCATGCTCCCGCCCACCGCCCGCTGGGCCGAGCGGAGAACCAGCCCCGTCCCCGGACGCGTGGACGGCGAGTGATCGGTGACGCGGTCAGGCGCGGAACGCTTCGGGACGCCGGCTTTGATGCGCCGAGAGCGCGCATCAGGGCGATCTGCGCGTGGTCGCGGGCGGTGGCGAGTTCCTCGACGGAGCTGTCGCCGAAGGCGCCCCACGCCTGCTCGGCCAAGAGGGCGACGGTGGCGTCGTCCATGGGCGGGGCTGCCGAGCGCCGGCCACATGGACGCTGCCATGGCGCGTCCCAGGTGCTCGATGAAGTCGGGCAGGCCACCGGGGCCTCCGCCGAGATGGAAGCTGCGGAAGGAGCCGGGCGACAGCCCATCGCACGCCGATGGACGCGGTGACGATGTCGTCGAGTTCCTGTTCGGCCACCACGCCCCGGCGACGAGGTGGACGACGGGCCGAATCGCCGGACTGGGCGCCGTCACGACCAGCGTCGTCCACTCCAGCCCGCTTCCGACCCGCGCGCACGACGGTGGCCTCGGTGCCAGAGTGAAGAAAGGGTCTACCCGGTAACGGTCCGTAGCGATGGCCTGAGTAGCCTGAGTGTCATGGAAGCGATCCTGGTCAGCGCGTGCCTGCGTGGGGTGCCATGCCGGTTCGACGGTCGGCACAAGGCGTCACCCGCGGTCGAGGAGGCCGTCGAGGGCCGACGTGTCGTGTCCTTCTGTCCGGAGGTGGCGGGCGGGCTCCCGACCCCGAGGCGGCCGGCAGAGCTGGTGGGCGGCGACGGGCACGCCGTGCTCGAGGGAACGGCGCGGGTCGTCGAGGACACCGGGCGCGACGTGACGGCGGAGTTCGTGGACGGGGCGCGGCGTGCGCTCGAAGCGGCTCGGCGCGGAGACTGCACGGAGGCACTCCTGATGCCACGCAGTCCCTCGTGCGGACGAGGCGTCGTCTATGACGGTACGTTCACAGGGGAGCTGGTGACAGGGGACGGGGTGACGGCGGCGCTGCTCGAGCGTCACGGGATCACCGTGCGATCCGCCCCGGGCGTCTGAAGCTCCCCTGGCACACGACCGCCCATTCTCCGTGACCGGCTTCGGCAGAGCGTCGGACTTCGGGGTGAGACGGCTTCACGCACTGGCTGGTGGTTCGCTTTCGAGTCCGCCTCTGGCTGGCTGTTCTCGCGGCGAGGGGAGCGCAAAGAGCGCACCGAGGGAGCATTGTGGGCGATGGGGGCGACCTTCTGCCCCGACATACCCGATGCGCGCCTTCCCTTGACGGTGGCCCTGGCTCAATCATGGTGAGCTGTGTCGCTTCATGAGATCAAAACTCGCAAGCTCATTCGCCGCCCGTCGATGGTCGCTCTATGGTGCTCCTGCGGGGCTCACAAGATTCTCGCTGCCAGCGCGGTCCCCCAGGGGGATTCCCATCGGTACGCGCTGGTGCATAGCAGTGGGGTGCCCGTCTCCCGTTGCCGTACCTGCACCTGCACCTGCTCGCAACAGGCTGGCCGGCAGGATGCTCATTGATAGCAGGCGGTACGCGGCGGGATCAGATCGTGCCATGGAGCCCCGGTTCGCAGCCGCCACAGCACCCCGTTGACCACCTGTCGGTGCTCACGTCACGGACGCCCACGTCCACCCACCCGCGGCAACAGGGGTTCCATTCGATCCCGTGCCACGTCCGTCAGCTCGCCTCGACCTGCCACAAGCTCAATGATCAGAGTGCTCGTTCGCGCACTCTCGCGCGGGGTCCGTCATGAAACGGCTCAGCCGGTAGGTGGTCGGCACGCCAGGCGTCCGCACAGCGTGTCGACCCGGATCATCGACCCGTCGAGTCCTGCTTCCCGAAGACGGCGCAACCCTGTATACATCTCCGCCTGGTCCGGAGTCTCAACGACCACTTCCCACTGTCCCGCGTCCGGGCGCGGTGCGAGCAGCAAGGCGCTGACGCGCGCCCTCTTGCCGCCGCCTTCTTCTCCCTTGTCCTGGCACCTGCCCAGAATCACTGGCTGGCGTCAGGACGGCAAGGGAACTGGGCTGAGCACGCACACTCTCGATGATCATGCGTCAGGCTAGCCCTACAGATAGGTCCGCCGCCCCCAGGCTGCACTTCGGCGACGTCCGCGTACAAGCGCAGTTTGCCGCGCAGGGAGGCGATGCACTGCCGCGGCCGGGAGGAGGGCCAGGGAGTTGGAGTAGAGGGCGCCGTCCTGTGCCTCGCGGGCGTAGGCGCGGCTCTCCTGGTACAGGGAGGCGGCGGCGCGGCCGTGGCCGCCGTCGAAGGCCGCCCATCCCACCTGCTGGGCCTGCTCGGCGAGGAGAGAGGTGAGCCGCCGCCGGGAGGCGTCCGAGAAGGATCCGTTGCGCAGAAGGGTCTTCCTCCGCTGCAACTCTGCGAGGTAGCTGGGCCTGGTGATCGCCGTCATCGCCCTGGCCGCGAACACCCACGACAACGCAGCCGGCATCGCCCTGCTGGACCAGGTCGCCGAGCACACCGGCGGCACTGTCGAGAAGGCCCTGGTCGACCAGGGCTTCAAGTACGCCGTGGCCGCCCACGGCACCGCGCTCGGTATCGACGTGGAGATCGTCGAACGCAACCTGCAGGAGACGGGGTTCGTCCCGCAGCCGAAGCGGTGGAGAGTCGAGCAGACCTACGGGATCCTCGTACTGCACCGGCGCCTGGTCCGCGACTACGAACACCGCCCGGCCTGCTCCGCCTCCCGCGTCTACTGGGCGATGAACCCACGTCATGGCCCGCCGCCTCACCGGCGCGAACACCCCCACCTGGCGCGAGCCGCAGGCGGTGGCAGTGTGCACGTCGAACCCCTCCTCGACGCGCTCGGCCTTCAGGAGGACGCCGCCCGGACCATGGCCGACGACCTCAGCACCCAGATCGAAGAACTGCACGGCCGGCTGCGGGAAGCAGAAACCCACCTCGAACACCTCGTGATCACGCGGAAGACCGTCACAGCCCTCGCCGACCGGCTCCCGGCCGTCCCACCGGACCTGCCCGAGCACCCGGACTACCCCCCGCATCCTCGGTGTCCTCAACGATGCGACCGCACCGCTACGGGCCCGGAACGTCTGCGAAGCCCTCGATCACGAACTGCTGTCGAAGAACATCGAGGGCACCCGCGCCAAGCTGAAACGCCTGGTCAAGCTCGGCATCCTCACCGAGATCGACACGGGCAGCTTCGCCAGGACGCAATAGCCGACCGATCCCCGCGACCAGCAGTCCTGCCCCAACCTCACCAGGCAACGGACATCAGATCACGAACCGCCCTCTCAGTGCGTCCGGCGGTCCCGGAGTACTGGGGCTGGACCCCGGCGGAGGTGATGCCCTTCTCGATGAACCCGGTGTCGTCGATGATGAGGACTCCGTCGGTCTCGCCGAGCTTGTCGGCGACGTATCCCTCCAGTTCATCGCGGATATCGTCGGGCTCTCACTTCGCGCCGGCGAGCAGGTACTGCAGGCCGTCGGGAGTGGGGTGGCCAGCCTGCTCGGCCAGTTGCCGGCTGTTCTTCCGGGCCACCGGGGCGAGCAGTCCGCGTACATAGTCGCGCATGCGGCGACGGAGCTCGACTCGGCCGAAGCGCGGCCAGGTAGTGGGGCCTGCGTTCGTGCAGGTAGGTGACGTGGTCGTGCAGGGCGTCCGCGATGATCACCGCGCCGGTCAGGTCGATGCCGTCGAGAAGGGGGACGAAGGCCGGGATCTCGTTGCTCTTCCCGTCGAACTGCCGTTGGGCGAGGACATGGCCGCCGTGGGTCATCGCGGCGATGACAGCGACGGCGAGCCGCCTGACGGTGCGAGAGCCGCGAAGTGCCTTGCCGTCGACGGCGATGACCTTGCGTCCGGAGGCCGGGGCCTTGCGTTCCTGGAGGAAGTCGCCTACGGCGCGGTCGAGTGCGTCGCCGTCCACGGCGGCCAGGGCGAGACGGATGGTCGTGGCGTGGGGCGGCCGGATCAGACCGGTCAGCGGTCGGGGCGGAACCGAGCAGGGCCAGGACGCGCTGCGGGCGTCGGCGACCCACTCTGCGACCGCCGCGATCGAGGCGTCGCCGGCCAAAACGGCGGTGGCAGCGGCGGTGAGCAGGGCCGCCCACGGGTGACGGATGCCGCGACGGGCTCACAGGTCCGGTACTGCGGCCAGATAACTCTGCAGGTCAGCGAACGTTTCCAGCGTGGCAGGGTCGGAGGCGCCCCCCAGTTTCCGGAGGTATGACGGCATGCGGGAAGACGGGCGCAGGCATGGGCTCGCTCGGTGCCATGAGGAGCATCTGCGCTCCGCGCTCGAGTACGTTCCGCCGGCCGGGTACGACGAAGCCTTCTGGCGGAGCCAGGAGCAAATCCCGCAATCCGTCTGAACCAATCAAGATCGGACTCTACGCGACTCGGGGCAGCTCAATTGCCCGAGCCGTGAGGGCTCACCTCTTGGTGCCGGCGACGAGCGCAGCCGATGGGCCACGACTGCGGCACCATCGGCTGATGCTCGGCCTATGCGGTGGTTGCGTGCGGGCTCAGTTGATGGTGAGTGTGGCGATGCTGTCGATCCGGGAGACCGTTCCCAGGCCGAGGGTGCAGGCGAGGACGTCGGTCGAGGGGCCGACGAGCTGGTACACGACGGTGTCTCCGGTGAAGAGGCCGGAGGTGACGGTGCCCGTGACCGTGGTGGTGAGTACGGCGGCGGCGAGGTTGACGGTTCTGGTGCCGGTGACGACGGTGGTGGCGCCGTTGTTCCAGGTGAAGCTGATGGTGGTGGGGGCGGTGTTGAGGAGGGTGAGGCAGGAGTAGGAGGGGATGGTCACCTGGCTGACCGTCACGGGGGCCGAGTTGATGGCGGGCACGCTCAGCGAGGTACAGGTGTTGAGGTCCCGGGTGATGGTCACGGTGGTGCTGGCAGGTGTCAGGCTCAGGGGCGGTGAGTAGGTGGAGGAGTCGTTGCTGGGTGTCGTGCACAGGATGTCGCCCACCGCCGCTTGGGCCGGTGAGCCTGCCGCTACTACCGTGGCCGCAGCCAGCGCCAGCGCGCCGAGCAAGCCGATGGCGGATTTCCGCTTCATCGAGGAGCCCCTTTCTAGGGAATTCGACGGTCCCACGGGCAGGTCATCGCAGCCAGCGGCATTCCGGTCACCGTCTCGGTGGCCCGACAGAGCAACCGAGACGGGCTTCGGCGCGGGCCGGTGTGCGGCGATCTCGGTCAGGTGGTGGCGCTTGGTGCCATAGGCGGGGGAGGGCGCAGTTGTGAGTGGACGTAAAGGCAACGGCAGACCAGCCGGTAGGCCGGACGGAGACAGGGGCGACAGTGACGGTCAGTAGCCTCAGAGGCGTCCTGGCAGGCCTTGTGCACGCCGGGCCCGATGAGGAACGTCTCCACCCCGCGGCTCGGCTACGTACCGCCCGGCGAGGAAGGACGGGAGCCTCCGGATGGACTCGTCGGCAGGTCCGCAGTCCGCCTGAACCAGCAGGGCCGAGCTCCTCAAGGATCGTCTCAGCAGACCCAGGAGCAGCGCCCCGTCTCACCACTCTTGTCCTGAAATGGGGCTGTGCGTGACGAGTGTCTTGCTGTCACGCTGCACAGGTGCTCACTCCCCCGTCAGGGTGTGACGTCGATTCGACGACGTTTCTGTGTCCGGCGGCGCTTGGGGAGAGTTCCTGGAGACGACCGGGGGAAAACCATGTCCGTAAGTAGACGTCTTCGTGCCCTTCTCGGTGCTGGCGCATTGACCGCCGCAGCGGTTCTGCTCCCCGTGCAGTTGGCCGGTGCGGCCGAGCAAGTGATCCCCTACCAGGTCGTGTGCGGAGGCAGCCAGACGACGACGTATGCCCCTGGGCTCACCAACACACCCCAGACGCTCACTCGGTCGGGCCAGAACATCCATGCCCCCTGCGTTTCGACGGTGAGCCCCTTCACCTTCACGGGCTCGACAGGGTTCACCTCCACCACCACGCTGTCCTGCCTCAGCCTGACGGAGGCCAACACCGGAGTCGATCTGATCTCGTGGTCGACGGGAGCCACCAGCACCTTCTCCTACAACCGGACGGTTTCCATCGTTCAGGGCCAGACGGTGGTGACGCTGACCGGCGAGATCACGAGTGGCTGGTTCCAGGGAGCCACCGCAGTGGAGACCATCACGAGTGTGGCCCTCGACCTTGGCGCGTGTGCGACAGCTGAGGGCATCACGTCAACGTACGGGGTCTCGGAGCTGACGATCACCGGCAGTTGACAGTCGGTTCGACAACGGCTCCACAGGCTCACACAGGATCTGTCGAGCGAGTCGCGCTATCGCTTCTTCGGCCCAGCTGTGGCCGCGTCGGCGTCACACGGTCCGAGCGTCACACGGTCCGTCGGACCCCGGCGGGGTGCCCTCGGGAGCACCGGCGGACCGCTGGCGCCCGTCGGCGGATGTCAGCCCGCGGTCACGGTCGGACGCGAACGCCTCGGATCGCTCTCAGGTGCCTGTCCCGGCTGATCCGTGGTCGGCCGATGTGGAATGCCCCGTTGACCGTACCGCCTGACGTCCGAGTTCACCCAAGGCCAGGGGACAGGTCGGCGGCCCGTCCCCCTCCAGGCCAGAAGACGGCCCCGGCCGACCAGCAGATCACTGTGCGGGGAACGGGCCTCGGCCGGCGAGATCTCGATGTCCTTCGTCAAGGACCCGGCGTCCGGTGTGCGGCTGCTTGAGGTGTCATGCGGTGAGAGTGAAGGGACACTCAGGGCAAAGGACCTCACCCCGGAGCTGTGGGAGCGGATCCGGGGTGCCACGATCGGCCCATGCCGGGACGGTGCGGCGCTTGTCACGGGCACGGGCGTTTCCCGTCGGCTCTGGCGAAGCGTGCCTCAACGGTCGCGACGGCGACTGCGGCAGAGACGGCCAGGAGGCCGACGAGGAGCGGCAGTCTGACGTTCGCACCTGTCAGGGAGCCGGCCAACGCCGTTCCGGCGGATCCGGATGTGATCTTCAGCGCCGCGACCCAGATGAAGACCTGGCTGCGCGCGCCGCGCGGTGCGTACTCCGTGCGGGCGGCGAGGGTGGAGGCGAAGAAGCAGGCGTTGAGGATTCCGGTGAGCGCGTAGGCCGCGATGGTGATCGTGAAGGTGGGGCTCGCGGCGACGGTGAGGAGGCCGGCGACGACGCCCAGGGCGAGGTGGCGCATCAGCCGGTCCGGACTACCGGTGAGGGGGAAGAGCATGACGGCTATCGACCCGGCGAGATTGCCGAGGCCGTAGGCCGCGGTCAGTGCGGCCGCGGTGGCCGGCTCGACGCCGAGGATGTTCGTCATGTGCACTGCGGTGACGGGCAGTGCGGCGACACTCAGGGCGACGATCATCGTCAGGTACGCGGTGCGCCGGAGGTGGCCGGTGCGGGCCATCAGCGCGAGAGTTGCTCCCGGCTTGAGGATCGCTGTCCTGTCGCCGTCGTGGGACGGCGCGGTGAACGGCAGAAGCAGGACGCCGCCTGCCGCCGTGGTCGCCACCGCCGCGAGCGCGAGAGCCGCCGTGGCGGGTGAGGCCCACCCGGACAGGGCGGCCACCAGGGAGGGGCCGACGGTGCCGCCGATGCCGTAGGTGGCCACGTCCCAGCCCTGGGCCCGCCGCTGTGTGCGCAGTCGAGGTCCGACGATGGCGGGCAGTCCGCTGCTGATGCCGCCGGTCAGCAACGGCCCGCACGTGCCCGCTGTGGCGAGCAGGAGTCCGGTCAGAGTGGCGGGGACGTGACCGTAGGTCAGTACTCCTGCGGTCAGCGCGGTGGCGTACAGCAGGCAGGCCGCCGCGATGACCTTCCGGCCGTCTTGGGCGAGGTCCAGCGACCGGGCGACGAAGGGACCCGGCAGGTGCGGGGCGGTGATGCACGCACCGAGTACCCCGGCGAGCGTCCCGGAGGCACCGGATGAGGTGGCGAGCAGAACGACGGCGACCACGGCGCCGCCGTCGGCGGTACGGGCCAGGGCCGCGGCGATGACGTAGCGTGCCAGGCCGCCTCCGTCCTTTCCGGCCGGGGGTGGGGGCTTCGCCTTCCTCGGCGCGTTCGCTGTGTGCTGTTGGCTCATGGTTCTCGTGTTCAGAAGGTGAGCTGGAGGGCGTCCAGTGCGGCGGCGACCTGGCGGCGTGCGGTCTCGTCCAGTGCCCGCAGGGGACGCGGCAGGTTCGGCGCCTCCGTCAGGCCGAGGTGGGAGGCGGCGGCGCACATGACGCGCAGGCTGCCGTGCTGCCGGAACAGGCCCCCACAGCGGTTCGAGGCCTTCGGAAAGTTCCGTGGCCGTGCGGGCGTGGCCGGACTGTGCGGCGCGGGTGAGGGCGAGGGCTGTCCGCGGGAAGGTGCCGCCGATGACCGAGTACCAGACGTCGCATCCGGCGGTCAGGCCGCGGGCGGCCATCCAGTCACCGCTTATCCCGATGGTCACGGTGTCGGGTATCAGCGCGCGCAGCGCGTCGACGCGGAGCTCGGCCGTGAACGGGTCGTCGGGCACGCTGGGGATCTTGATCGAGGCGATGTTCGGCAACTGAGCGATGCGGCCCTGCAGTTCGTCCGTGAAGTGCACGTGTGTGGTGGCGGGGTTGTCGTACACGCACAGCGGCACGGAGAGTTCGCGCGTGACGTCCTCGTACAACCCGAACACCTCGTCCTCGGTGAGCGGCTGATACGTCATCGGGGCGAGCAGTACCGCGGAGGCCCCGGCCTTCTGCGCGTCCTCTGCCAGCTGAAGCACGTGCGAGGTGCGCAGCACGCCGATGCCGACGATGACGGGGACCCCGTCGGCGCTCTCGACCGCGATCCGCGCTGCGTGAGCGCGCTGTTCTCGGGTGAGGTAGGCGTAGCTGCCGGTGGATCGGCCGCCCGAGCACGGGCCGGCCGCCCTCCCCGCGTCGGCCCGCAGCCGGGGCGTCGGCGGCCAGGCCAAGGGGGACCGACAGTCGCAGCCCACCCGCGATTGACCGGTGGCTGCTCTGCTTTCAGGCCGAGGACTGATGTCGTTGCCGATCACGCACATGGAGAGAGGCTCGAGGATGAACGGGACAGTCACGGCTGTCAGCAGCAACGGCGAGTACACGTTCACCAAGCCGAACCGCGACAGCATCACGCTGCTCGCCGGCCTCGGCGTGGAGGGCGACGTGCATGCCGGCGTCACGGTCAAGCACCGCTCGCGAGTAGCGCAGGATCCCACCCGGCCGAATCTGCGCAAGGTCCATCTGATCCATGAGGAGCTCTTCGCCGAACTCGGAGCGGCAGGATTCAAGGTGATGCCCGGTGACCTCGGCGAGAACATCACCACCAGCGGTATCGAACTGCTCGGCCTGCCGGTCGGCACACTGCTGCGCATCGGCGACGATGCGGTGCTGGAGGTGACCGGCCTGCGCAATCCCTGCCTGCAGATCGACAACTTCCAGGACGGGCTGCTGAAACAGGTCGTCGGCCGTGACGGAGCCGGCAACATCGTGCGCAAGGCGGGAATCATGAGCGTCGTGCAGCAGGGCGGCACGGTGCGCCCGGGCGACACCATCGAAGCAAGACTTCCCAGCGGGCCGCACCGGCACCTTGAACGTGTCTGACGTTTCCACGGAACTGGCATGGCATCGGCCGCGCGGACTCGGTTGCGTCTACCTGTACCTGGCTGAGCACTTCAACGAGTACGCGGACACCGAGTGCTGGAACGTCGCGGCGAAGGACCGGTGCGGGCATGCGCCAGGGAGCGGATTCGAACGGGTCTCAGGACCTCGGCGATCCGCACGTCAGGCCCTCGGGCTCCGACGGTACGGTGATCACGTCTTACGGGCTGGGCGCTTGTGCGCGCAGGCTCGCCCAGCAGCGGCACCCTGCCGGCTCCGCCTCGCTGCGGGCTTATGGACGAAGGAGGGGCGGGGGCGCCGGCGAGCGGTGTGGGCCCGTGAGTGGGTACCGGTGTCGCCCGGCACCCACCCACGTGGGAGGGGGTCAGTTGCGCCAGGTGTCGTTCAGTGTGATCTTGCCGTCGGCGGGGACGGTGGCCGTGCGGTTGGAGCCGCTCTCCCAG
>NZ_JBSGTX010000103.1:0-21736 GCF_053607625.1 Streptomyces sp. NPDC055103 | reverse complement strand
CGCTGACGCCGGGGATCCAGCAGCCCTACGCGCCGGTGTGGGCCGACTACGACCCGGCCTGACGGCGGGGTGGACTTGTCAACGGGCCGCCCCCCGGGATCCGGGTGGCGGCCCTTTCACATGCTCACGTGCTCACGTGCTCACATGCTCACGTGCTCACGTGCTCAGGTCGGAGACCTCACGCGCCGAGCAGCTTCCTCACCCGGTCCGCTCCCACGGCGAGGAGCAGCGTGGGCAGGCGGGGCCCGGTCTCGCGGCTCACGAGGAGCTTGTAGAGCAGGGCGAAGAAGGCGCGCTGGGCGAGCTTCAGCTCGGGTGTCGGCTTGGCCTCGGCGTCGAGACCGGCCATGACCTTCGGGACGCCGTAGACGAGGGTGGTGAGCCCGTCGAGCGACCAGTGGGTGTCGAGGCCTTCGAGGAGGAGGCGCAGTGACTCGCGGCCCTCGTCGTCGAGGGTGCCGAGGAGCTCGGTGTCGGGCTCCTCGCGGACGATGGTGCGCTGGTCGGCCGGGACCTGGTTGGTGATCCAGTTCTCGGCGCGGTCGAGGCGGGGCCGGACCTCGTCGAGGGAGGTGACCGGGTTCTCCGGGTCGAGTTCGGTCAGGATGCGCAGGGTCTGCTCGTCGTGGCCGGCGGTGATGTCCATGACCGAGGCGAGCGTGCGGTAGGGCAGCGGGCGCGGCGTGCGGGGGAGCTCGCCGGCGGCGGTGCGGGCGGCGCGGGTGTGGGCGGCGGCGTCGGCGGGGAGCACGGTGCCGTCGGCGACCTTGGCCTCCAGCTTGTCCCACTCGTCGTAGAGCCGCTGGATCTCCTGGTCGAAGGCGATCTTGAAGGACTGGTTCGGCTTGCGGCGGGCGTACAGCCAGCGCAGCAGCGGGGCTTCCATGATCTTCAGGGCGTCGGCCGCGGTGGGGACGCCGCCGCGCGAGGAGGACATCTTGGCCATGCCGCTGATGCCGACGAAGGCGTACATGGGGCCGATGGGCTGGACGCCGTCGAAGATCTCGCGGACGATCTGGCCGCCGACGACGAAGGAGGAGCCGGGCGAGGAGTGGTCGACGCCGGAGGGCTCGAAGATGACGCCTTCGTAGGCCCAGCGCATGGGCCAGTCGACCTTCCAGACCAGCTTGCCGCGGTTGAACTCGCTGAGCTTCACGGTCTCGGCGAAGCCGCAGTTGGTGCAGGTGTAGGCGAGTTCGGTGGTCTCGTCGTCGTAGGACGTGACGGTGGTGAGGTCCTTCTCGCACTGGCCGCAGTAGGGCTTGTACGGGAAGTAGCCGGAGGCGCCGCCGGAGCCGTCGTCCTCGGCGGCGGCGCCGGAGCCTTCCTCGGCTTCGAGCTCGGCCTCGTCGAGGGGCTTCTGCGACTGCTTCTTCGGGGCCTTCTTCGTCCGGTACTGGTCGAGGATGGCGTCGATGTCGCCGCGGTGCTTCATGGCGTGCAGGATCTGCTCGCGGTAGGTGCCGGCGGTGTACTGCTCGGTCTGGCTGATGGGGTCGTACTCGACGCCCAGCTCGGCCAGGGACTCGACCATGGCGGCCTTGAAGTGTTCGGCCCAGTTGGGGTGGGGCGAGCCGGCGGGGGCCGGGACGGAGGTCAGCGGCTTGCCGATGTGCTCGGCCCAGGACGCGTCGATGCCTTCGATGCCGTTGGGCACCTTGCGGAAGCGGTCGTAGTCGTCCCAGGAGATGAGGTGCCTGACCTCGTACCCGCGGCGGCGGATCTCGTCGGCGACCAGGTGCGGGGTCATGACCTCGCGGAGGTTGCCGAGGTGGATGGGGCCGGACGGGGAGAGGCCGGAGGCGACGACGACCGGTTTGCCAGGCGCACGTCGCTCCGACTCGGCGATGACCTCGTCCGCGAAACGGGAGACCCAGTCGGTCTCGGTGCTGCTCTGAGCCACGGTCGGTACGTCCTTCTTCCTGAGGGGGTTCTTCCCGGGGGGCCTGTCTGACTGTCCTGCGTAAGCCATTCTCCCAGACGGAAGGACGCGCTCCGAGGTTGTCCACAGGCGGAGAAAACACGTTGCTCTCCCATGGGACACTTGACAAGCGATATAGACCTGACGAACTCAACAGGAACGGAAGCTCATGGCCTCGGTCCCTTCCCTCGCTTCGACCGTGCAGCAGCGCCTCGCGGACGGACTCTCGGCAGCTCTGCCGGAGGCCGCGTCCGCCGATCCGCTGCTGCGACGAAGTGACCGGGCCGATTTCCAGGCCAACGGCATCCTGGCGCTGGCCAAGCAGCTCAAGGGCAATCCGCGTGAGCTGGCGACGAAGGTCGTCGGGGCGATCCCGGCGAACGACGTCCTGAAGGAGATCGAGGTCTCGGGCCCCGGTTTCCTGAACATCACGGTGACGGACTCGGCGATCGTCGAGACCCTCGCGGCCCGTGCGGCGGACGCGCGTCTCGGTGTGCCGTTCAACGAGGCGGCGGGCACGACGGTCATCGACTACGCCCAGCCGAACGTGGCGAAGGAGATGCACGTCGGGCATCTGCGGTCGGCCGTGATCGGCGCCGCGATGGTGGAGATCCTGGAGTTCACGGGCGAGACGGTGGTCCGGCGTCACCACATCGGTGACTGGGGCACCCAGTTCGGCATGCTCATCCAGTTCCTGATCGAGCACCCGCACGAGCTGGACCACAAGGTCGAGGGTGCGGATGTCTCCGGTGAGGAGGCCATGTCGAACCTCAACCGGCTGTACAAGGCCTCGCGGACGCTCTTCGACTCGGACGAGGAGTTCAAGACGCGGGCGCGTGCCCGGGTGGTGGACCTTCAGGCGGGCGAGCCGGAGACGCTGGCCATGTGGCAGCGGTTCGTGGACGAGTCGAAGATCTACTTCTACTCGGTCTTCGAGAAGCTCGACATGGACATCAGCGATCCGGACATCGTCGGTGAGTCCGGTTACAACGACATGCTGCACGAGACGTGCCGGCTGCTTGAGGAGTCGGGCGTCGCCGTCCGTTCCGAGGGTGCGCTGTGCGTGTTCTTCGACGACGTGAAGGGCCCGGACGGCAATCCGACGCCGCTGATCGTCCAGAAGTCCGACGGTGGTTTCGGCTACGCGGCGACGGACCTGTCGGCGATCCGCGACCGGGTGGGGAACCTGAAGGCGACGTCCCTGGTGTACGTGGTGGACGCGCGTCAGTCGCTGCACTTCAAGATGGTGTTCGAGACGGCCCGTCGGGCGGGCTGGCTGAACGACGGCGTGAAGGCCGTCCAGCTGGCGTTCGGCACGGTCCTCGGCAAGGACGGCAAGCCGTTCAAGACCCGTGAGGGCGAGACGGTCCGGCTGGTGGACCTGCTGGACGAGGCGGTGGACCGGGCGACGGCGGTCGTCGGCGAGAAGGCCGAGAAGGTGGGTCTGACCGAGTCGGAGATCGTCGAGAACGGCCGGTACGTGGGCATCGGCGCGGTGAAGTACGCCGACCTGTCGACGTCCGCGGCGCGCGACTACAAGTTCGACCTGGACCAGATGGTGTCGCTGAACGGCGACACGTCCGTGTACCTGCAGTACGCGTACGCGCGTATCAAGTCGATCTTCGGGAAGGCCGGCGACCGTACGCCGCTCGCCCACCCCGAGCTGGAGCTGGCCCCGGCCGAGCGTGCGCTCGGGCTGCACCTCGACCAGTTCGGCGAGGTGATCGCCGAGACGGCCGCGGAGTACGCCCCGCACAAGCTGGCCGCGTACCTGTACCAGCTGGCTTCGCTGTACACGACGTTCTACGACCAGTGCCCGGTCATCAAGCCGGAGCCGCCGAAGGAGATCGCGGAGAACCGCCTCTTCCTGTGCGAGCTGACGGCCCGCACGCTGCACCAGGGCATGGCTCTCCTGGGCATCCGGACGCCCGAGCGCCTCTGACGCCCAGGAGCGGCCTCGAAGCGAAGCCCCCGGCACGGGTCACCGTGACGGGGGCTTCGTCGTCAGCTGATGGTGTGGGAGGTCCTCCCCGAGACCTCGTCGATCTCCGAATGGGCCTTCTGGAGCAGCTGGGAGGCGAGGTCCATGAGGGCGCGGGCGCCCGCGATCTCCTCGCCGACCCGTAGCTGGTCGGGATCGGAGGGGTGCCGGTTGGCCGTGCCGTGGGCCCGGAACTCGGTGCCGTCGGTGAGCCGGACCATGGCCGCCGCCCGCGTCCGGTCGCCCTCCTCCTTGAACTCCATCTCCACATGCCATCCGACAAGCGTGTGCATCATGAGGACCACCTCCAGCGAGGTACCTGCCGGGTACCTCTCCAGAGTGCGCCGGACAGCCCCTACTGGCGAGCCGACCCCAGCTTCTGCGCGACTTCGGTCGCCCAGTAGGTCAGGATCATCTGGGCGCCGGCACGGCGGATGCCGGTGAGGGTCTCGAAGATCGCCCGGTCGCGGTCGATCCAGCCCTTCTCGGCGGCGGCCTCGACCATCGCGTACTCGCCGCTGATCTGGTAGGCGGCGACGGGTACGTCCACGGACTCGGCGACCTTCGCGAGCACGTCGAGGTACGGCCCGGCCGGCTTCACCATCACCATGTCGGCGCCCTCCTCCAGGTCGAGGGCGAGCTCGCGCATCGACTCGCGCAGGTTCGCCGGGTCCTGCTGGTAGGTCTTGCGGTCGCCCTGGAGGGAGGAGCCGACGGCCTCGCGGAAGGGGCCGTAGAAGGCGGAGGAGTACTTCGCGGTGTACGCGAGGATCGCGACGTCCTCCTTGCCGATGGTGTCCAGGGCGTCCCTGACCACGCCGACCTGCCCGTCCATCATTCCGGAGGGTCCGACGACATGGACGCCGGCGTCGGCCTGGACCTGCGCCATCTCGGCGTAACGTTCCAGCGTGGCGTCGTTGTCGACGCGGCCTTCGGCGTCGAGGACGCCGCAGTGGCCGTGGTCGGTGTACTCGTCGAGGCAGAGGTCGGACATGATGACGAGCTCGTCGCCGACCTCGGCGCGGACGTCCCGGATGGCGACCTGCAGGATGCCGTCGGGGTCGGTCCCGGCGGTACCGGCGGCGTCCTTCTTGGCGTCCTCGGGCACGCCGAAGAGCATGATCCCGGAGACTCCGGCCTCCAGGGCCTCGACCGCGGCCTTCCGCAGGGTGTCGCGCGTGTGCTGGACGACGCCGGGCATGGCCGTGATCGGCACGGGCTCGGTGATCCCCTCGCGCACGAACGCGGGAAGGATCAGATCGGCCGGCCGCAGCCGCGTCTCGGCAACCATGCGCCGCATGGCGGGCGTCGTCCGCAGCCGCCGCGGCCGCGCCCCGGGAAAGGATCCGTACGAGTTCATACGCCCGAGGCTACGCCCGCCCAAACAGTGGTTTTACCGACAGCCTGTTGCCGCGGAGCGAAGGGTCTGTCGATGCCGCGGAGCGAAGGGTCTGTCGTTGACGCGGAGCGAAGGGTCTGTCGTTGACGCGATGCGAAGGGTGCGGGACCTTCGCGAGGTCCCGCACCCGAGGCACCACTGCGCCTACTGCACCGACCGACTAGGTCGTACGGCGCCGCCGGGCGCCCGGCCGCCGCTCGGACGGCCGCGTCACCGGGTCGCCGGCCTCCAGTGCCGCTTCCCGGCGCCGCAGGCCGAAGTCCGCCAGCGCCTCCGCGAGCTTGTGCACGGAGGGCTCGGGCGACAGCACGTCCACCCGCAGTCCGTGCTCCTCGGCGGTCTTGGCCGTGGCGGGGCCGATGCACGCGATGACGGTCACGTTGTGCGGCTTCCCGGCGATGCCCACCAGGTTCCGCACGGTCGAGGACGACGTGAAGAGCACGGCGTCGAAGCCACCGCCCTTGATCGCCTCGCGCGTGTCCGCCGGCGGCGGCGACGCCCGTACGGTCCGGTAGGCGGTCACGTCGTCGACCTCCCACCCGAGCTCGATGAGCCCGGCGACCAGCGTCTCCGTGGCGATGTCGGCCCGCGGCAGGAAGACGCGGTCGATCGGGTCGAAGACGGGGTCGTACGGAGGCCAGTCCTCCAGCAATCCCGCAGCCGACTGCTCACCACTCGGCACGAGATCCGGCTTCACACCGAAGTCGACGAGCGCCGCGGCGGTCTGCTCGCCCACCGCCGCGACCTTGATCCCGGCGAAGGCGCGCGCGTCGAGCCCGTACTCCTCGAACTTCTCCCGTACGGCCTTCACCGCGTTCACCGACGTGAAGGCGATCCACTCGTACCGTCCGGTGACGAGCCCCTTCACCGCCCGCTCCATCTGCTGCGGGGTCCGCGGCGGCTCGACGGCGATCGTCGGCACCTCGTGCGGCACGGCGCCGTACGAACGCAGCTGGTCGGAGAGCGAGGCGGCCTGCTCCTTGGTACGCGGCACGAGTACGCGCCACCCGAAGAGCGGCTTCGACTCGAACCACGACAGCTGGTCCCGCTGCGCCGGGGCGCTGCGCTCGCCGACCACGGCTATGACCGGCCGGTGGCCCTCGGGCGAGGGGAGGATCTTGCCCTGCTTGAAGACCTGGGCGATGGTGCCGAGCGTCGCGTTCCAGGTCCGCTGGCGGGTGGTCGTACCGGCGATGGTGACGGTGAGGGGGGTGTCCGGCTTACGGCCTGCCGACACCAGTTCACCGGCGGCCGCGGCCACGGAGTCGAGCGAGGTGGAGACGACGACGGTGCCGTCGGAGGCGCCGACCTCGGCCCAGCACCGCTCGTCGGCGGTCCTGGCGTCGACGAACCGCACGTCCGCGCCCTGCGCGTCACGCAGCGGGACACCGGCGTACGCGGGCACGCCGACGACGGTGGCGACACCGGGGACGACCTCGAAGGGGATGCCCTCGCTGGCGCAGGCGAGCATCTCGGCGCCCGCGTTCCCGTCGAGGCCGGGGTCGCCGGTCACCGCACGGACGACCCGCCTGCCGCCCCTCGCGGCCTCCATGACAAGATTGGCGGCATCCCTCAACACGGGGACTCCGGCGGTTGTTGACGCCTCGTCAACAACCGTCAGCTCAGGCGTGCTCACCCCCGCGCGCGCATGGTCACGAACGACCTCGAGCACCTCCGGCTCGGCGATCAGTACGTCCGCGCCCGCGAGGGCCTCGACGGCCCTGAGGGTCAGCAGTCCGGGGTCTCCGGGGCCTGCGCCGAGGAACGTGACGTGCCCGTGGCCGGTGAAGGCCGAGGACACAGGGTTGGTGGTCGGGCGGGTGGGGTTCAAAGTGCTCGCTCCCCCATAAGACCAGCCGCACCCTTGGCGAGCATCTCGTCCGCGAGTTCGCGTCCGAGTGCCATCGCCTCGTCGTGCGAGGTGGGTACGGGACCGGTGGTGGACAGCTGCACCAGCGTCGAGCCGTCGGTGGTGCCGACGACGCCGCGCAGGCGCATTTCGGTGACAACCTGCCCGTGACCGGGGTCGTCGGCCAGCAGGTCGGCCAGCGCACCCACAGGTGCGGAGCAGCCGGCCTCCAGGGCGGCGAGCAGGGATCGCTCGGCCGTGACGGCGGCCCGCGTGAGCGGGTCGTCGAGAGCGGCGAGCGTGGCGACGAGGCCGGCGTCGGACGCCGGGCACTCGATCGCCAGGGCCCCCTGGCCGGGGGCGGGCAGGACCGAGTCGACCGACAGGTGGTCGAGCGACAGGGAGCCGGTCAGCTCCGCGGTCCCGCCGATGCGGTTGAGACCGGCCGCGGCGAGAACCACCGCGTCCAGCTCACCGCTGTGCACATAGCCGACCCGGGTGTCGATGTTCCCCCGGATCGGGACACAGGTGATCTCCAGGCCGTGGCTGCGCGCGTACGCGTGGAGCTGGGCCATACGACGCGGCGAACCGGTGCCGACACGGGCACCCCCGGGCAGCCGGTCGAGCGTGACGCCGTCCCGTGCGATCAGCACGTCGCGCGGGTCTTCGCGCTTCGGGATCGCGGCCAGCACGAGCTCGGGGTGCTGGGCGGTCGGCAGGTCCTTCAGGGAGTGGACGGCGAAGTCCACCTCGCCGGCGAGGAGCGCGTCGCGCAGGGCGGCGACGAAGACGCCGGTGCCGCCGATCTGCGCGAGGTGCTCCCGGGAGGTGTCCCCGTACGTCGTGATCTCCACGAGCTCGACGGGCCGGCCGGTCAGCTGCCGGACGGCGTCGGCCACGTGCCCGGACTGGGCCATGGCGAGCTTGCTGCGCCTGGTCCCGAGCCTCAGTGCCCTCTCGGTCATACTCGCCCTCGGTTCTTGACGTCGGCGTCATTCAGGTCGGCCCGGCTGACGGATGCCACCGTCTCCGGGTCGAGGTCGAAGAGTGTCCGCAGCGCGTCCGCGTACCCGGCGCCGCCGGGCTCGCTGGCCAGCTGCTTGACCCGCACGGTCGGCGCGTGCAGGAGCTTGTCGACCACGCGTCGCACGGTCTGGGTGATCTCGGCGCGCTGCTTGTCGTCGAGGTCGGGCAGGCGGCCTTCCAGCCGGGCGATCTCGCCGGCGACGACATCGGCGGCCATCGTGCGCAGGGCGACGACGGTCGGGGTGATGGTCGCGGCGCGCTGGGCGGCGCCGAAGGCGGCGACCTCGTCGGAGACGATGCCGCGGACCTGGTCGACGTCGGCGGCCATGGGCGCGTCGGCGGAGGCCTCGGCGAGCGACTCGATGTCGACGAGCCGGACTCCGGGGATCCGGTGGGCGGCGGCGTCGATGTCGCGGGGCATGGCGAGGTCGAGCAGGGCGAGCGGGGTGCGGCGGTTCTGTACGGCGGTCTCGACGGCCTCGGCGGTGAGGACGAGTCCGGTGGCGCCGGTGCAGGAGACGACGACGTCGGCACGTGTCAGTTCGTCGCCGACGGCAACCATCTCGACCGCGCGTGCGGTCACCCCCGTGCCACCGGGCTCGCGCAGGATCTGGGCGAGGCGGTCGGCGCGGGTCAGGGTGCGGTTGGCGATGACGATCTCGGAGACGCCGGAGCGCGCGAGGGTGGCGGCGGCCAGTGAGGACATGGAGCCGGCGCCGATGACGAGGGCCCGCTTGCCCTTGGCCCAGGTGTCGACGTCGGCGTCGCCCTGGCCGTCGGCGAGCTGCTCCAGGCCGAAGGTGACGAGCGACTGCCCGGCCCGGTCGATCCCGGTCTCGCTGTGGGCGCGCTTGCCGACCCTCAGGGCCTGCTGGAACAGGTCGTTGAGGAGGCGGCCCGCGGTGTGCTGCTCCTGGCCGAGGGCGAGCGCGTCCTTGATCTGGCCGAGGATCTGGCCCTCGCCGACGACCATGGAGTCGAGTCCGCAGGCCACCGAGAAGAGGTGGTGGACGGCCCGGTCCTCGTAGTGCACGTAGAGATAGGGGGTGAGCTCCTCCAGGCCGACGCCGCTGTGCTGGGCGAGCAGCGTGGACAGCTCGGCGACACCGGCGTGGAACTTGTCCACGTCGGCGTAGAGCTCGATGCGGTTGCAGGTGGCCAGGACGGTGCCCTCGGCGGCCGGTTCGGCGGCGAGGGTGTCCTGCAGCAGCTTGACCTGGGTGTCCGCCGGCAGTGCGGCCCGCTCCAGGATGGAGACCGGGGCGCTGCGGTGGCTCAGCCCGACGACGAGAAGGCTCATGCCGGCATCACCGCGGGGACGTCCCCGTCGGGTCCCTTGCGGCTGCTGCCCGCGGTGCGGGCGGCGGGCGGCGCGGTGGGTGCTCCGGTCTCCGTGCCCGTCTCCGGGCCGCTGTCGGCGCCCGCCTCCTCGCCGGCCTTCCGCTGCTCGTGGAAGGCGAGGATCTGGAGCTCGATGGAGAGGTCGACCTTGCGCACGTCGACGCCGTCGGGCACGGAGAGCACGGTCGGGGCGAAGTTCAGGATGGAGGTGACCCCGGCGGTCACCAGCCGGTCGCAGACCTGCTGGGCGACGCCGGCCGGTGTCGCGATGACGCCGATGGAGACGCCGTCCTCGTCGATGATCTTCTCGAGGTCGTCGCTGTGCTGCACGGGGATCCCGGCGACCGGCTTGCCGGTCATGGCCGGGTCGGCGTCGATCAGCGCGGCGACCCGGAAGCCACGGGAGGCGAAGCCGCCGTAGCCGGCGAGCGCGGCGCCGAGGTTACCGATGCCGACGATGACGACCGGCCAGTCCTGCGTGAGGCCGAGCTCACGGGAGATCTGGTAGACGAGGTACTCGACGTCGTAACCGACACCACGGGTGCCGTACGAGCCGAGGTAGCTGAAGTCCTTGCGCAGCTTCGCGGAGTTGACGCCCGCGGCGGCCGCGAGCTCCTCGGAGGAGACCGTGGGTACGGAGCGCTCCGAGAGCGCGGTCAGTGCGCGCAGATACAGCGGAAGCCGGGCGACGGTGGCCTCGGGAATTCCTCGGCTACGGGTCGCCGGTCGGTGAGTTCGGCCAGTTGCCACGGTGCTCCTGCGGGATGAGCGGGGCTGCAGGCGGCCGTATGTCCCAAGACCGCCCCGTCGAATGCAGGCTATGTCTTTGTGAACGCGTGCACAAAGATGGTGTCCGTTTTGTCCGGCCAAAGTGACCGGGGTCACGCGGCTGGTTCCCTTCGTCACGGAACCACGGAGCAGGTCAGAGCGTTGAGATCCCGAAGGGGGCAAAACCGTACACACTCCTCACGATGCCGCCCCCGAAACCCAACAAAACGTCCACGATGGTAACCGTCTTTCGGTCACGCACCCAGTTCGCGCCGGAGCCGCCCCGGGTCCACGCGCCAGAAGGTGTGCTGCTCCC
Source organism: Streptomyces sp. NPDC055103 (assembly GCF_053607625.1). Classification (NCBI taxonomy): domain Bacteria; kingdom Bacillati; phylum Actinomycetota; class Actinomycetes; order Kitasatosporales; family Streptomycetaceae; genus Streptomyces; species Streptomyces sp. NPDC055103. Next base: position 11,135 of record NZ_JBSGTX010000103.1, on the reverse strand, counting down.
CATCGATGAGAACGACGGGGATCTGCTCCCAGTACGCACGATGAAGCTCCTCGTCGCGCGTGATGTCCTTCTCCTCCCATCGTGCCCCTGTTTCGGCGCACACAGTCTCGATCACCGCCCGGGCCTCGTCGCAGAGGTGACACCCCGGCTTGCCGATCAGCGTCACGGTGCGCGATCCGGCGTCCTTCTTCTTCGTCCGTCCGAACATGACGTCCATTCTGTCCAATTAACAGGGGAGCCCCGCAGTGTTCACGCCCCGGCATCGTCACAAGTCGGGAAGTACCGAACAGACTGGCTATGCTCACGGCATGGCCGCTCTGGGATGGCTCACCCCTCGTAGGCGCTCCGCCACCGCGCGCAGCGTCCTCGCAGGCGAGGCCGCTGCCGAGGCAGCGCGGAAGTCCTCGCTCCAGCTGGAACGGGAGCGGGAGGAGGCCGCGGCAGCGACCGCCGCCGCCGAGCCCACCGCCCCGCCCGAACCCGAGTTCCCGGTCGTCGGCGACGTCCAGGCGGCCGCCTTCTTCGACCTCGACAACACCGTGATGCAGGGCGCCGCGATCTTCCACTTCGGCCGCGGCCTGTACAAGCGGAAGTTCTTCCAGCGCCGCGAACTCACCCGCTTCGCCTGGCAGCAGGCCTGGTTCCGGCTCGCGGGCGTCGAGGACCCCGAGCACATGCAGGACGCCCGCGACAGCGCCCTGTCCATCGTCAAGGGCCACCGCGTCGCCGAACTGATGTCGATCGGCGAGGAGATCTACGACGAGTACATGGCCGACCGCATCTGGCCCGGCACCCGCGGCCTCGCCCAGGCTCACCTGGACGCCGGCCAGAAGGTCTGGCTCGTCACGGCCGCCCCGGTCGAGACGGCCACGATCATCGCCCGGCGGCTCGGCCTGACCGGCGCACTCGGCACGGTCGCCGAGTCCGTCGACGGCGTCTACACCGGCAAGTTGGTCGGCGAGCCCCTGCACGGACCGGCCAAAGCCGAGGCGGTACGGGCGCTCGCCGCCGCCGAGGGCCTCGACCTGAACCGCTGCGCCGCCTACAGCGACTCGCACAACGACATCCCGATGCTCTCGCTCGTCGGGCACCCGTACGCGATCAACCCGGACACCAAGCTCCGCAAGTACGCGAAGGCCCGGGAGTGGCGACTGCGCGACTACCGGACCGGCCGCAAGGCCGCCAAGGTCGGCATCCCCGCCGCCGCGGGCCTGGGCGCGCTCGCCGGCGGCACCGCCGCCGCGGTCGCCCTGCACCGCCGCCGCCGCTGACGCCGACGCGACCGACCGCCCCGACCGCCCCGGAGAAGGGCCACACCCCGGCGCGCCGCCGCCCCTGCCGATACGTTTCGGCTGCGATCATCTGCGACAACCCGGGACCACGGCCCCTCACCCGTCCGTGGTCGAACACCACCGCACAGGTCGACTCCCGGGCATTCCGGGCTCCTTACCCAGCAGCGGCCCCGATCACTCACCCGTTCTGCACTTGAGCACAACGCAACGCCCGCGCAGTCACACTCGGAAGCAATCCGATCAACAACCGGTCACGAACGGTGGCCAGTTACGACTGCAAGCAGTAACGGAAACGACGTAATCGGTGATTTGAGCAACTGGGTGTAGCGCTGCCTGTACGAAGCGTTATTCTCCTCAGACGCACAAAGGACCCCTCCCGTCGCCACGACGAGTAAACGGTCCCGCACTGCACGTGATGGAAGCTCTGCCTCTGGGAGTCCCGTGTACCCACACGTCGGGGTTGACACCTCGGGCCTGGCTACGCTGCGCGCAACGGTCCTCGACCACTTGCGCGGCTTCGTCCCCACCGCGTACGCCGGCCCTGTCCCCGCCTTCGCCTTCGCCTCACCGGCACCCGCCGGCCCTTGCTATGCCCTGGCCGACGGCAGCGCCGCCGTGGGCAGACGGGGAACCCGCGGCGGCGCCGGAACCTCGACCGCCGCCCGCCGCCCCACCGCCGACAGCGACAGCGCTCGCATGATGGACCTGGTCGAGCGCGCCCAGGCCGGCGAGGCCGAAGCCTTCGGCCGCCTGTACGACCAGTACAGCGACACCGTCTACCGCTACATCTATTACCGCGTCGGCGGGAAGGCGACAGCGGAGGACCTGACCAGCGAGACGTTCCTGCGCGCCCTGCGCCGGATCTCCACCTTCACCTGGCAGGGCCGCGACTTCGGCGCCTGGCTCGTCACCATCGCCCGCAACCTCGTCGCCGACCACTTCAAGTCCAGCCGCTTCCGCCTCGAGGTCACCACCGGCGAGATGCTCGACGCCAACGAGGTCGAGCGCAGCCCCGAGGACTCCGTCCTCGAGTCCCTCTCCAACGCGGCACTCCTCGACGCGGTCCGCCGCCTCAACCCCCAGCAGCAGGAGTGCGTGACCCTGCGCTTCCTCCAGGGGCTCTCGGTCGCCGAGACCGCCCGCGTCATGGGGAAGAACGAGGGCGCCATCAAGACCCTCCAGTACCGGGCCGTCCGCACCCTGGCCCGCCTCCTCCCGGACGACGCGCGCTGACCGGTTCGCGCCCCCCACACGCGCCCCCGTACGCCGGTCCACGCTCCACCCCCCGCACCTCCCCCCACATCCCCACGACCCCGGAACAACTCACAGTCGGTGACGCCTCGATGACGCACTGGTCCGATCATCTTTCGCGCGTAACCCAAGTGCCGCGCCGCTCGTTGTGCGGAATGCAGGCTCCCTGTGGTCACGCCATGCCCGCAGCCACTCACTCGTTCGTGTGGATGTGTTCAAGGTGTGCAACCTCCCGGACACCCCGGGGAGTCGACCGTCATGACGAGAGGAGGTGCCGCCAGTGATCGCGAACGTATCGGCGCACCGGCGGGCGAACGCCTTCGCCCAGGCCCTGGAGGACCAGGCGGCCGAGGGCGCGGCAGCGGAACAGCCCGAAGCTCCGGCCGAGCCGGCGGAGCAGGGGCGGCTGTTGGCCTTGGCGAGCGGTCTCGGTGAACTGCCGAAACCGCAGCTGGACCCCGAGGTCAAGGTGGTGCAGCGAGCGCAGCTCGTCGCCGCCATGGAAGCGATGCTGATGGAGGGGAGCGCGGCCGCGGGCCCTACGGTCCCGGAGCAACGGGCACCGGGAGCCAAGGGAGCCCACCGGGCGTCCCCGCTCCGCAAGCTCCGCCCACGCTCCCGCTGGTCGAAGGGGCTCGCCGCCGGCGGCCTCACGGTCGGTGTGGCCGCGGGAGCCTTCGGCGGAGTGGCCGCTGCCAGCTCCGACGCCCTCCCCGGTGACTCGCTCTACGGGCTCAAGCGAGGCATGGAGGACGTCAGGCTCGGGATGGCCGACGACGCGGCGGACCGCGGCGGCATCTATCTCGACCAGGCGTCCACCCGGCTCAGCGAGGCCCGCAGACTCATGGAGCGCGGCCGCTCCGGCGACCTCGACCACGAGTCGCTCACCGAGATCCGTCGCGTCCTGGGCGGAATGAAGCACGACGCGAGTGAGGGCCACCGCCTCCTTCGCGAGGCATACGAGCAGGACGGCGAGATCGGCCCGATGGCCCGTCTCAACTCCTTCGCCCAGGCCCACCGGGACACCTGGAACGGCATCCGCGACCGGCTCCCCGTGCAGCTCGCGGACGTCGGCAGCGAGGTGACCGGCGTCTTCGACGCCATGGACGAAGAGGTCGAACCGCTCCAGTCGGTGCTTCCCCGCACCCTGGACAAGGACGGGGTCGCCACCGAGAGCCCCACCCGCGGGACGACCACGCCGCAGGACACCCAGGAATCGGACACCCAGCGTCCGCCGTCCTCCCAGGAGACGTCGCCCACGGGCAGCCCCTCCGCCCCGCCCCGCCCGTCCGGTTCCACCCCGAGCACCGGTACGAGCGCGAGCACGGACAGCGGCAGCACCGCATCACCCGAGGACGACGGTCTCCTCGGCGGCAACACCGGTGGGCTGCTCCAGCCGCCCTCACCGACCGGCCCGCCGACGGCACCCTCGCCCACGACCCCGACACCTCCCGAGGTGCCGGACGTGACGATTCCGCCGATCCTGCCGGGCCTGCTACCAGGCCTCGGCATCGACAGCGAGGACGCTCGCTAGCAAGAGGTGAGGGGCGCCCCACGGACGGGGGCGCCCCTCAGCTCTGTGCACCGCCGGAACACCTCAGCGGAACGCCGACGGCCTCAGAAGAACACCGACCGCCGCTGCACCAGCAGCTTGTACAGCGTGTGCTGTATCTGCTCCCTGACCTGGTCCGTCAGGTTGAACATCAGCATCGGGTCCTCCGCCGCCTCCGGCGCGTACCCGTCCGTCGGGATCGGCTCGCCGAACTGGATGGTCCACTTCGTCGGCAGCGGGACCGCCCCCAGCGGCCCCAGCCAGGGGAACGTCGGAGTGATCGGCACGTACGGGACGCCGAGCACCCGCGCCAGCGTCCTGGCGTTCCCGATCATCGGGTAGATCTCCTCCGCCCCCACGATCGAGCAGGGCACGATCGGCACCCCGGCCCGCAGCGCCGTGGAGACGAAGCCGCCCCGCCCGAACCGCTGGAGCTTGTACCGCTCCGAGAACGGCTTCCCGATGCCCTTGAAGCCCTCCGGCATCACGCCGACGATCTCCCCGGCCCGCAGCAGCCGCTCCGCGTCCTCCGCGCAGGCCAGCGTGTGCCCCGCCTTCCGCGCCAGCTCGTTGACCACCGGCAGGACGAACACCAGGTCCGCCGCGAGCAGCCGCAGATGCCGGCCCGCCGGGTGCTGGTCGTGCACGGCGACCTGCATCATCAGCCCGTCGAGCGGCAGCGTCCCCGAGTGGTTGGCGACGATCAGCGCCCCGCCCTTGGCGGGGATGTTCTCGATGCCCTTCACCTCGACCCGGAAGTACTTCTCGTACAGCGGGCGCAGCAGCGACATCAGGACCTGGTCGGTGAGCTCCTTGTCGTAGCCGAACTCGTCGACCTCGTACTCACCGGTGATCCGCCGCCGCAGGAAAGCGAGGCCACCCGCGAGCCGCCGCTCCCAGCCCCCGGCGCCGGACACGGCCCCGGGGCCGCTCCCAGCCTCCGTGCCCATGCCCTCACCATGCCCGCTCCCTGCCCCGCCCGCAGCCTCGGCACCGGGCAGGGCAGCTCCGGCACCCTCCGGCTCCTGAGGGCTCTGCTGCGACCCGGACAGGGACCGTACGGCCGCCGCCTCCCCGTCGGCCCGGCTGGGCCGACGACGGGCCCGCGAGCGATCGTCGTCGAACGGAATGACCTTGGCGTCCGCCATCGCTGTCCGGTCTCCTCAGGCGCCGTGATGAAGTGAGTCATGAGCGGCCGGGGCCAGCCGGCCCGCGAGCCGGTCCACCGCCCCGGCGAGCCTCTCCGGCGGCAGAAGGCCCGGCCCCCTGCTGCCCGCGAAGTCGGCGAAGGTCTCCGCCGTCGTGTAGCGCGGCGAGAACCCCAGGACCTCGCGCAGCTGCACCGTCGAGACGACCCGGCCGTGCGTGAGGAGCCGGATCTGCTCGGGCGCGAAGTCGGTGATCCCGACCGTGCGCAGCGCCGTCCCCACCCAGGTGACCGCGGGCAGCAGCACCGGGACGGTCGGCCGTCCGAGCCTGCGCGCGCACTGGGAGAGCAGCAGCACCCCGTCCCCGGCCACGTTGAACGTGCCGCTGTTCAGGGTGGCCCTGCGGGGCTCGTGCGCCGCCAGCCGCAGGACGTCGATCACGTCGTCCTCGTGGACGAACTGGAGCCTCGGGTCGTAGCCGAGCACGGTCGGCATGACCGGCAGCGACAGGTACTCGGCCAGCGGGGAGTCGATCCGCGGCCCGAGGATGTTCGCGAACCGCAGGACGCAGACGGCCACGTCCGGCCGGCGCCGGGCGAAGCCCCGCACGTACCCCTCGACCTCGACGGCGTCCTTGGCGAAGCCCCCGCTCGGCAGCGACTTCGCCGGGGTGGTCTCGGTGAAGACCGCCGGATCACGCGGGGCGGAGCCGTAGACGCTCGTACTCGACTTGATCACGAGCCGCTTGATCCGCGGCGACTTCTGGCAGGCCCCGAGGAGCTGCATGGTGCCGATGACGTTGGTCTCCTTGACCGACGTACGGCCCCCGGCGCCGAGCGCCGTCCCGGTGACGTCCATGTGGACGACCGTGTCGACCTCGTACTCGGCCAGGACCTTCGCGATCGCCGGGCGGCGGATGTCCGCCCGTACGAACTCGGCGGCGCCGAGCTGGTGCGCCGGGTCGACCGCGTCGACCGCGACCACCCGCTCCACGTCCGAGTCCCGCTGGATCCGCCGTACGAAACGGCCCCCGAGGTGCCGGGCGGCACCGGTGACGAGCACGACCCTGCCCAAGATCAGCGCCTTCCGTCCGTCTTCCGTTGGTCGCCACCGTAGCGCCTCCGTATTTCGGCGCGAATAAAGCGTGGCCCTCCACCGCGAACGGTGAAGGGCCACGCCTGACGCACGAATCGCTGCGGTGCAGCTGTCGCCTTACTTCTTGTTGCGACGCTGAACGCGCGTGCGCTTAAGCAGCTTGCGGTGCTTCTTCTTCGCCATCCGCTTGCGCCGCTTCTTGATAACAGAGCCCACGACTACCCTCGCTCACTTCTCGGAACATCCCCGCCTCCCGGCGGGGATCGGTGCGGGGCGTCTGGGCCCACACGACCTACGTCGGCCTAGCCTACCGTCCCGAGCACCGCGCTTGTAATCCGAGGGCCGTACGCGACTTTCCCGGCTTTTCGGCCGCGCGCTCGCTACGCGGTCCCCACCCCCACGAAGGACTCCCTCAGGTACTCGTGAACCGCCTGTTCCGGCACCCGGAAGGACCTGCCCACCCGGATCGCCGGCAGATGACCGCTGTGCACCAAGCGGTACACGGTCATCTTCGACACGCGCATCACCGAGGCGACTTCCGCCACGGTCAGAAACTTGACCTCGTTGAGAGGTCGATCGCCAGCAGCCATGACCCACCTGTACCTTCCGCCGCGACGCCCACCGGCTTCCCCTCCGGTGACTCTTCGTCGCCGAGCGCTCACTCGCCAGACTAGGGGCGGGTGGTACGAGTGGGGAAGAGGAGCTGCTATCGGCCGTTTACCGTGACAGACACGCGCGATTGAGTACATAGCGCGTGAGCGGACGGTAGTAGTCGGAGCGCACGCCGTCATCAAGCGGAACGGCCACCGACACCTGCCCCTCCGCCTCACCGACGAACAGCGCCGGATCATCCGTATCGGCGAGACCGATGGCCTCGATACCCAGCTGACCTGCACCGCAGACCCATCCGTGGTCCCCCACCACGAGCTCCGGCAGCGGCCCGCCGTCCTCCATCGCACTCTCGAGCGCGGCCCTAACCGGCAGCGCGGAATGCGAGTGCGCCCCCGGCTCGCGACCACCCCCCGACAGCCCGGGCTCACGCACCAACGCGACCCCCCGTACGTAGTCGAGGAGGTACGTACGTACGCCGAACCGCGTCGTTATGTCGACACATCGCCCCTGCGCCGGGGTGAGGACAAGACATCCCGCCGCCGACAAAGCGTCTGCGAGAGCGACGTAGAAACCGAGCAGACGGTGCGGATGCCCCGTCCCGAACAGCACCGGAACCCGCCGCGCGGCCGCCGCACCCAACCGCGCCGCGAAGGCGTCGAGCCCCCTCAACGTCCGTTCCGGGTCGATGACATCGGGCCCCGACCGGTGCGCCGGATCCCCCGACACCCCGCACTTGTCGGCCATCAGCCGCAGCAGATCCGCCTCGCCCCACCCCCAGGCGGGATCCAGCCCCAGCAGCACCCGCGGATCACGCGCGGCGAAGAGCCGATAGCTCCGCAGACTCTCCTCCCGTGACGTCGCCACCGTCCCCGCCAACCCCGCCGCCAAAAGATGCGCCCGCAGCGCCCCGGTACTCAACACCCTCCCGATGCTGCCGGAACACGCCGCCCCCGGAGCCCAAACCCCCCGGACAGCGCACAGTCGGCGTAACGAACGAGAAGAAGGGCCACGGCCCCGCCCCGAACGCCCACCCCCTAGCTAGGGAAGCAGCCCCCGCAGCGGGAAGGCAGCCTTCCGGGTCGCCAGCACCGCCTGGTCCAGCCGATCCGCCGGGTCGTACCCCGCGGCCCAGTCCCCGAAGGCCACCGGCCACCGCCCGTCCGTCATCCGCGCCGGCCCCAACTGCCGGGTACGCGCGTACACCTCGTCCCGCCAGGACGACGGAATCACCGACGCCGGGTCCACCGGGGCATGCGCCGCGATCCCCACCAGATGCGTCCACGACCGCGGCACCACATCCACCACCGCGTACCCGCCACCGCCGAGCGCCAGCCACTTCCCGCCCTCGACGTACGCGTGCGCCAGCTCGTGGCAGGCCGACTGCACCGACCGCTGGGCGTCCAGCGACACCGCCAGATGCGCGAGCGGATCCTCGAAGTGCGTGTCGGCCCCGTGCTGCGTCACGAGCACCTGCGGCCGGAAGTCCGCGATCAGCTCCGGCACCACCGCGTGGAAGGCCCGCAGCCACCCCGCGTCCCCCGTCCCGGCCGGCAGTGCCACGTTCACGGCCCCACCCTCGGCGGGCCCCGGCGCCCCCGTCTCCTCCGGCCACCCGGTCTGCGGGAACAGCGTCCGCGGATGCTCGTGCAACGAGACCGTCAGGACCCGCGGGTCCTCCCAGAACGCCGCCTGCACCCCGTCGCCGTGATGCACGTCCACGTCCACGTAGGCGACCCGCTCCGCCCCCAGCTCCAGGAGACGGGCGATGGCCAGCGACGCGTCGTTGTAGATGCAGAACCCGGAAGCGCTCCCCGGCATCGCGTGGTGCAGCCCGCCCGCGAAGTTCACGGCGTGCGCGGCCTCCCCCCGCCAGACCGACTCCGCCGCCCCGACCGACTGCCCGGCGATCAGCGCCGACACCTCGTGCATCCCGGCGAACGCCGGATCGTCGACGGTCCCGAGCCCGTACGCCTGGTCGGCACGGCGCGGGTCCACCGAGGCCGCCCGCACCGCCGCCACATAGTCCTCACGGTGCACGAGCCGCAAGGTCGACTCCCCGGCCGGCGGCGCCGCCACGACGTCCACGGCCCGGTCGAGCCCGTACGCCCGCACCAGCGCCATCGTCAGCGCGAGCCGTACCGGATCCATCGGATGCTCGGACCCGAAGTCGTACTGCGTGACAGCTTCATCCCACATCAACAGTGCGCGGCCGCTCATGCCCGCCACCGTATCGGGCCTCTCGCGAACCGAACGACGTGGCGTACACCACCGTCACCAGGACCAGCGCCATGGGCACCAGCATCGCCCACCGATAGCTCCACGCGTCCCCGAGCGCCCCCACCAACGGCGACCCGACGAGGAACCCGACGTAGTTGAAGACATTGAGCCGCGCCACCGCCGCGTCACTCGCCGCCGGGAACAGCCTGCCCGCCGCGGCGAACGTCTGCGGCACGATCACGCTCAGCCCGAACCCCAGCACGGTGAACCCGGCGATCCCCGCCCACGCCCCCGGCGCCGCGGCCACCACCGCGAACCCCAGCGCCGCGAGCACCGCCCCGCACCGGACGACCGTCACGGCCCCCAGCTTCCGCACCCCGAGGTCACCCACGGCCCTCCCCAGAAGCGTCGTCACCATGTACGCGTTGTACGGCACGGTCGCCAGCTCCTCCGAACTGCCGAGCACGTCCTGGAGGTACTTGGCACTCCAGTTGGAGACGGTGGAGTCCCCTATGTACGCGAAGGTCATGACGAGACAGAGCGGCAGCAGCAACGCGAAGGCGACACCATTCCCCCGGCTCTCCCCCGCCTCCTCCTTCACCACTCGACGCTCACCGGCCCCGTACCAGCGGCTGCCGACGAGGGCGACGGGCAACAGCACCGCGACGACCGGCAGATACGACACGAACAGCGACAGGTGCCAGTGCGCCCCCACCCAGGCCAACGACGCACCCACGATCCCTCCGAGGCTGTACGAGGCGTGGAAACCGAGCATGATGCTCCGCCCGTACGCCCGCTGGAGGCTCACCCCCAGCATGTTCATGGAGGCGTCGAGGGCCCCCACCGCGAGCCCGAAGAGCCCGAGGGCGACCGCCGCCTCCCACAGCTCCGTGCCGGCCCCCACGCCCAGAAGGGCCAGCAGGACGACGGGCTGAGACCACCGCAGCACCACCGCGGGCCCCACCCGGGCGACGACCTTCTCGGTCGCGACGCTCGCCACCCCGGCCAGGATCGGCACGGCGGCCAGGAATGCGGGCAGCAGCGCGTCCGATATCCCGTACCGGTCCTGTATCCCCGGTATTCGGGTCACGAGCAAGGCGAACGTGACCCCCTGCACGAAGAAACTGACCGCCAGGGATCCCCGCCCACGCCTCAACCGCGCATCCGTCATGGCGGCTCAGCGTAGGGCCGGGACCTACCGATGGGTAGATGGATCACAGACCCAATGCCGCGGGGAGTTCGTCCATCGCCCGGAAGAACCCCGTGGCACCGGCGAGCTTCTCCTCGGGCGTCATCGCCGTGAACCCGTACACGTCCATCCCGGCGGCGACGGCCGCCTGGACCCCGAGCCGGCTGTCCTCGACCACGACACACCGCTCCGGCGCGACTCCCATCCGCGCGGCGGCGTGCAGGAAGAGGTCCGGCTCGGGCTTGCCCCGCCCGACGTCCTCAGCGCTGAAGACGTTCTCGTCCCGGAACCAGGCGTCGAGCCCGGTCTTCCGGTGCCCCACCCGAATCCGCTCGTGACTCCCGGAGGAGGCCACACAGTACGGAACCCCGGCCTCGACCAGCCCCTTGAGTACGTCCGAGGCCCCGCGCACGGCCTCCAGCTCCCTCTCGAAGGCGGCGAAGACCCGCCCGTGGAACGTCTCGTCGAAGTCCGCGGGCAGCCGCTCCCCGGTCCGCTCCTCGACCAGCTCGTGAATGCGGTGCATGGCGGACCCCATGTAGTCCCGCACCGATTCCTCGTACGTCGTCGGGTGCCCGAGCTCCGTCAGATAGCCGGCGAGGAGGCTATTCGAAATCGGCTCGCTGTCCACGAGCACACCATCGTTGTCGAAGATGATCACGTCGTATCGCATGGACAGAGCTTAGAACGCAAAAATGCCTCAACCCCCGGACATGGTCCGGGGGTTGAGGCTAAAAATTGTTCGGCGGCGTCCTACTCTCCCACAGGGTCCCCCCTGC
>NZ_JBSGTX010000102.1:0-21927 GCF_053607625.1 Streptomyces sp. NPDC055103 | reverse complement strand
CGCTTCCCCTGAGGGGAGGCGGCCACACCGGGCCCCGGTCGTTGCGCGGGAAGCCTTTCCTGGCGGCCGAGCCGGGAAGCGGCAAGGCGCCTACGGTCCCGTCAAAACGCTTACCGGCGACATCATCATTACCCACACCGCAGAGATCGCCCGAATGCGGACGATGCGCGACGCGCCCTGTCCCATGACAGGAACGAGAGCGCCGGGCCCGCCGTGCCCCACCGCGGTCGGCCAGAACGGCATCACAACGACGACAGCCCCGACGCCGGGCGTGGCGTCGGGGCTGTCACCCCACGGGTCTTACCGTCGGGCGTCGGGCGTCGGGTCTCGGGCGTCGGGTCTCGGGCGTCGGAACAAGTTCACCTGCCGTCAGGCGCCTTGGGCCCACCGCTGGGAAGGATGGTGCTGGTGTGGACCCGCGGACTCACGACGCCTTCCCGGAATGGGAGTCATGGCCGTACATGTGCGTGGCGGCGACCAGGGCGAGCATGCCGACCGCCATCATGATCAGTCCCACCAGGGGGCGGTCAGCGCCCTCCCATTGCCAGTCGACGGCGAACACGAGTATCGCGCCGAGCCCGATCGATGTGATGGCTCCGATGGCCAGCAGTCCGGGCATGGGGCCCACCTCCTTGAGCGGCTGATGGGCACCCTGCCCCTGCCGGATCACACTGTCGCCGAACAGCGGTGTGGAGCCCAGGGGCCTGATGGCCCGTCCGGTAGAGCCATGAGACCCGTACCGCGGCAGAGACAGTGGCGTGCCGGCGGGCCGAGTGCATCGTTCCGCCGGCCGAGGACATCAGAACCGGTTTCAGCTCACGGCCGCGCCGAGCGCCAGGAAACCGGCGACCGCCACCAGCAACATGCCCATGAGGGGTGCCATGAAGCGCAGGTACTGGTCGTAGCGGACCTTGGCCAGGGCGAGGCCGCCCATGACGACGGCGGAGGTGGGGGTGATGAGGTTCACCCACCCCGAGGCCGACTGGTAGGCGGTGACCACCAGGGCCCGGCTGACTCCGGCGAAGTCGGCCAGCGGCGCCAGGATCGGCATGGCGAGGGCCGCGTGGCCGGAGGAGGAGGGGACGAAGAACGCCAGGGGGAGGTTCACCCCGAACATCAGGACGGCGAACGCGCTGGAGGACGTGCCGGACACCGCCCCGCGCAGGGCGTCGAGGATGGTGTCGGTGACGCTGGCGTTGTTCATGATGACGGTGACGCCCCTGGCCAGCATGACGATCATCGCCGCGCCGACGAAGTCTCCCGCTCCGGCGGTGATGGCCTCCGCGGTGCCCTTCTCCCGTAGTCCTCCGATCAGCCCGACGAGGATGGCCGCGACGATGAACAGGGCGGCGAGCTCGGGGAAGTACCAGCCGAGTGTGGGCAGGAAGGTGATGTTGAGATCGGCCCAGGGGACCACGGCGAAGATCATGAAGAGGAAGGTGGCCGCGAAGAGGCCCAGGACGATGCGCTGACGACCGGTCAGCTCCACCTGTCGGCCGCCCTCGGCCTGGAGGCGGTGGTCGTCCTCGGTGCACGGTGTCAGGGAGCGGGTGGGGTCGGCTGTGATGCGGCCGGCGTAGCGCAGCACGTACGCGGCTGCCAGGGCCGTCAGGCCGGCCCACATCGCCAGACGGAGGAGGATGCCGTCTCCCGTACCGATGCCGGCGCTGTCGGAGGCCACTCCGGTGGCGAACGGGTTCACGGTGGAGGCGAGGGTGCCGACTCCGGCGCCGACCATGATGACGGTCGCGGCGACCATGCGGTCGTAACCCAGGCCGAGCATCAGGGGGATCACGAGCCCGTAGAAGCCGAGGGTCTCCTCCGCCATGCCGTAGGTGGTGCCGCCGAGGGAGAACACCGTCATGAGGACGACGAGCAGTATCTCCCGGTGGTGGCGCAGGCGTTGGGCGAGGCGGGCCACTCCGGCGGTGAGGGCGCCGGTGCGCAGGGTGACGGTGATGAAGGCGCCCACGGCCAGGATGAAGAGGAACACTCCGGCGGCGCCGGCGAAGGTGCCGGTGGCCCCGGGTGTGGTGAGACCGCTCTGGGCGTCGGTGACGCCGTACAGGCCGTTGACCGGTGAGAGGAACAGGTCCTTGAGCCGCTCCCAGAAGCCGGTGGTCACCTCCACCGTCCGGTAGGTGCCCGGGATGGGGCTGCCGTCCTTGGTGTCGTAACGGCCGGCGGGGAGCACGAAGGTCAGGGCCCAGACCGCGACGGTGACCGCTATGAGGACGGTGAACGCGGAGGGGAAGGTGAAACTCCGCTTCGCGCGCGCGGAGCCGGCATCGTCGGCGGCGGGCTCGGGGGCTACGGGGGGTGTGGCGAGGCTCATGTCAGGTCCTCATGCGCGTCGGGGCGGCGGTCGAGGTCGCGGCCGATGGAGGTGACGACGGTGCCGGCGGTTCCGTCGAGGATGGCGCGGGCGTCTCGGAGGGCGCCGATGGCGGCGGTGCCGCCCGTAAGTTCCACGAACCGGCACACGGCGTCGACCTTGGGGCCCATCGATCCGGCCGGGAAGCTCAGAGCTCGGAGCGCTGCGGGGGTGGTCTGTCCGATGGGTTCGGCGTCGGGGGTGCCGTAGTGGAGCGAGACGTGGGGGACGTCGGTGAGCAGCAGCAGGGCGTCGGCGTCCAGCGCCTCGGCCAGCAGGGCGGCGGTGAGGTCCTTGTCCACCACGGCTTCGACGCCGGTCAGCTGTCCCTGCTCGTCACGGATGACCGGTACGCCGCCGCCTCCCGCGCACACGGCCACCGCTCCCGATTCGAGCAGCAGCCGGATCAGCCGGGTCTCCACGACCCTCTGGGGTCGGGGCGAGGGGACTACGCGCCGCCAGTGCGTGCCGTCCTGTTTGACCGTCCAGCCCCGCTTGGCGGCCAGGCGTTCGGCTTCCTCCTGGTCGTAGACGGGGCCGACGAATTTGGCCGGGTCGGTGAAGGCGGGGTCGGCGGCGGAGACCAGGGTCTGGTTGAGCAGGGCGCACACCTGGCGGCCGGGCAGGGCGTTCTGCAGGGACTGCAGGAGCCAGTAGCCGATCATGCCTTGGGTCTCCGCGCCCAGGACGTCGAAGGGGTAGGGGTCGCTCAGGGCGGGGTCGGCGGCGCTTTCCAGGGCGAGGATGCCGACCTGGGGGCCGTTGCCGTGGGTGATGACGAGCTCGTGCTCGTGGGCGAGCGGGGCGAGGGCCGCCACGGCGGCGCGGATGTTGGCGAGCTGCACGGCGGCGTCCGGCCGCTCCTCGCGGCGGAGCAGGGCGTTGCCGCCCAGGGCGACGACGACACGCATGAGTGTTCTCCAGGGACGGGGGCGGGCGGGGTTCAGTCGGCGAGGGTGGCGACCAGGACCGCCTTGATGGTGTGGAGCCGGTTCTCGGCCTGGTCGAACACGATGGAGTGGGGGGATTCGAATACCTCGTCGGTGACTTCCAGCGCGGTCATGCCGGTGCGGGCGGCGATCTTCGCGCCGACGGTGGTGTCGCTGTTGTGGAAGGCGGGAAGGCAGTGCATGAACTTCACGCGCGAATTCCCGGTCGCCCGGAGGACGGCGGAGGTCACCTGGTAGGGCTTGAGCAGAGCGATGCGCTCGTCCCACAGCTCGGACGGCTCCCCCATCGACAGCCAGACGTCGGTGTAGACGAAGTCCACCCCGGCCACACCTTCGGCCACGTCCTCGGTGAGCGTGATCCGTGCGCCGGTACCGGCCGCCACCTTGCGTGCCTCCTCGACCACGTCCGGTGCGTTGTGCAAGGAGCTGGGGCCGATCATGCGTACGTCCATACCGAGCATCGCCGCGGTGATCAGCAGCGAGTTGCCGACGTTGTTCCGTGCGTCCCCCAGGTAGGCGAAGGACACCTGGTGCAGCGGCTTGTCGGCGTGTTCCCCCATGGTGAGCACGTCGGCGAGGGACTGGGTGGGGTGCCACTGGTCGGTCAGCCCGTTCCACACCGGCACGCCGGCGTACTGGGCCAGTTCCTCCACCAGGCGCTGGTCGCTGCCCCGGTACTCGATGCCGTCGTAATAACGGCCCAGCACCCGGGCGGTGTCCTTGACCGATTCCTTGTGGCCGAGCTGTGAGCCGGCGGGATCGAGGTAGGTCACGTGGGCGCCCTGCTGATGGGCGGCCACTTCGAAAGCGCAGCGGGTGCGGGTCGAGGTCTTCTCGAAGATGACGGCGATGTTCTTGCCGCGCAGCCGCTGCTCCTCGCATCCGCTGCGACGGGCTGCCTTGATCCCTGCGGACAGTTCCAGCAGGTGGCGGAACTCCTCAGGGGTGAAGTCGAGTTCCTTGAGGAAGGTGCGATGGCTCAGGCCGACGGGCATGTTCGAACTCCTGGGTGCGTGTGTCAGGGGCGTGAAGGGGTGGGTGCCAAGGACGCCGAGGTGCGTCAGGCGGCTTCCCGTTCGATGGGACAGCTCATGCACCGCGGGCCGCCGCGGCCTCGGCCGAGCTCACTGCCGCGCACGGTGATGACCTCGATGCCGTTCTTCCGCAGGTAGGTGTTGGTGGTGACGTTGCGCTCGTAGGCGACGACCACTCCGGGCTCCACGGCCAGCACGTTGCAGCCGTCGTCCCACTGCTCCCGCTCGGCGGAACGCACGTCCTGGCTTGGTGTGAGCACGTTGACGGACGGCAGCCCCAGGGCGTCCGCGATGGCCTGGTCCATGTACTCGGGCGCGTGGTCAGTGATCTTCAGCCCCTGCCCGGCCGTACCGGGTTCGATCGTGGACGCCGGCAGCATCCCCAGGCCGGCGTAACGGGTGAAGGTGTCACCGCTGACCATCGTCATCACGGTGTCCAGGTGCATGAAGCTGCGGCGCTTCGGCATGTTGACCGCCACCACCCGCCGGGCGGAACCCGAGGCGAACATCCGCAGCGCCAGGTTCTCCACCGCCTGCGGGGTAGTGCGCTCACTCATGCCGACGAGTACGGCACCGTTGCCGATGACCAGGACGTCACCACCCTCGATGGTGGCCGGGTAGGCCCCTTCGCCATCGGTCCACCGGTGGAACTCGCCCTTGTCGAAGAGGGGGTGGTGACGGTAGATGGCCTCGAAGTGAACTGTCTCCCGGCGGCGGGCCCGCTTGCTCATCGGGTTGACGCTCACCCCGTCGTACGCCCAGCACGACGTGTCGCGCGTGAACAGGTGGTTGGGCAAAGGCGCGAGCAGGAAATCGTCCGGCGCCATGGCATGGAGCCGGACACTCGGTACGGCCCCGAGGGGCTGCCGCAGTTCGCCCTTGGTGACACCGCCGATGAGGCACGCGGTGAGTGCTGCCGGCTCCAGGGAGTCGAAGTACGCACGGAACCGGTCGGTGGCCAAGGTCCCGAACTCCCGCTCGTCGAAGACCCTGTCCATGATCAGTTGCCGAGCGGCGGGCAGCGCCAGCGTCTCGGTCAGCAGGTCCGCGAAGAGATGGACACGCACCCCACGGTCGCGCAGCGTGTCGGCGAAAGCGTCGTGCTCCTCGCGGGCGCGCTTGACCCACAGCACGTCGTCGAAGAGAAGAGCGTCCTTGTTCGTGGGAGTGAGCCGCTTCAGTTCCAGGTCCGGCCGGTGCAGGATGACCTGCTTAAGACGGCCGGTCTCGGAGTCGACGTGAAAAGACATGGGACCCCCGTGAGGTCGGTTTCGAAGTGCCGCGGAAGCAGGGCACAGGACGTGCTCCCCGGCCTCTGCGCGACGCCCGGGGAGCACTTGAACCCTGTCACCGGCACCCGCCGGAACCGGGCGGCAACAGTCCTTGGCGGCAGGTCATGCGGTACCCGGCGGCGAGGGCCTGTTCGGCCGTGGCCGCAGGGCCCTTCGGCTCTGGGGCGGGCTGAGCTTCCTTTCAGTCAGAAGAGCTTGAAGTACAGCCTTTCTGCGATGCACTGGATGGCCGCGTGTGGAATCGGCCTCCGCTTGGGGCCCTTTGCCGCTGCGGCGTCGCTGCCGAGGAGTGTGGTGCAGGTCTACGTGAGGTGCATCCTGTATCCCTTCCAGAACACGTCATCACCCTCGGCCACCCCCCGTGCGTCACGGTGGTAGCGGGATAAGCCCGGACGCCGGCCGGGCGGGATGCCGGTCCCGCTCCTGAGCACCTGCCGTCCACGCGTCGCGCTGCGGATGATGTAGGTCTGCACGAGGATCGGCACGGCCTCGATCTCCGAGATGCACTGCGGCTCGGCCGGCGTCTGGGAGCAAGGTCACGCTTCGCCACTCGACCGTGAGAAGCGCATCCGCTGGGAAGCCGCCATGGAAGAAGCGCGCGTCCAGTACGCCGAGGCGTACCGCGTCAGGCACTTCGAGGCGTCGGGGGCATCACCATGCTCACCGCCGACCACCCACGCGTCACCGCCGAGAAGGTCTGATCGTGTCCTCCTGGCCGCTCGTGCCGGCGCCGTCCGGGGCGGGCGGGCTTGTGATTCAGTGGGGTTCAGGCCGGTGCTCGGTGATCCAGCGGGCGGCGAGCAGGCCGGAGCCGGCGGTGAGGACGGCGGCGGCGATGACGGTGGCGTTGAGGCCAAGCCAGTCGGCCAGAATGCCGGCGACCAGGGCGCCGACCGCGTAGCCGATGTCTCGCCAGAAGCGGTATGTACCGAGGGCGTTGGCACGCCAGGCGGGGTGTGCGTGGTCGGAGATGGACGCGATCAGGGCCGGGTAGACCATGGCCGTGCCCAGGCCGAGTGCGACGGCGGAGAGGACGCCGGCGAGAAGCGGGTTGTCGAGCAGGGCGAGGGCGATGACGAAGCCGACGGCCTGGACGAGCATCCCGTAGACGATCAGGGGTTTGCGGCCGATGCGGTCGGCGAGGTGGCCGGTGGGGATCTGCCCGAGGCCCCACAGGATCGGGTAAAGGCCCTTGATCAGGCCGACAGCGGCGAGACCGAGGCCGTGATCGGTGAACAGCAGCGGGAAGACGCCCCACGTGAGCCCGTCGTTGAGGTTGTTGACCAGACCTGCCTGGCTCGCGCCGCGCAGCGAGCGGTTGTGCCAGGAGGTCCGGCTGAACGTAGCCCTCAGGGCAGTGTCCTCGTCGGCGGGCAGGGGCTTGGTGTGGTGGGCGAGTTCGAGGGCGACGTGGGCGGCGGTGTCCCGGACGACGAGGGCCAGGGCAAGGCCCGCGACGACGAAGACCACGCCGATGAGTTCGGGGACCGGGCGCAAGCCGTAGCTGGTGGCGAGGAAGCCGGTGAGCAGGGCGGTGACGCCGACGGCGGTGTAGCCGGCGGCCTCGTTCAGCCCGGTGGCCAGGCCGCGGCGTGAGGGACCGACGAGGTCGATCTTCATGTTGACGGTCATCGACCAGGTCAGGCCCTGATTCAGGCCGAGCAGGACGTTGGCCGCGACGATCCAGCCCCACGACGGCGCATATGCGAGGGCGAAGGGGACGGGGATGCCGATCAGCCAGCCGGCCACCAACAGCTGCTTGCGGCGGAAGCGGGAGGTCAGAGCCCCGGCGGCGAGATTGGTGAGGGCTTTGGAGAGGCCGAAGGCGATGATGAAGGAGAAGACGGCCAGGTCACTGGTGAGGCCGAACGTCTCGGAGCCGATGAGCGGGACGGTGGTGCGTTCCAGGCCGACCAGGCCGCCGACGCAGATGTTGACGATGACCAGCAGGGTGAACTGGAGCCGGTTCTCGCGCAGGCCGAGGCGTACCGGACGACTGGAGGCGTCCGTCGGCGCCGTCGAGGTGGGGGTGGTCTTCACGAGCGATGGCCCTCCGCACCCTGGACGAGCTGCTCGCCGTGGGCGGCGGCGTAGTCGGCCGGTCCGCCGTCGAGGACGGCGACGTCGGTGTGGCCGGCGCGTTCGAGGAGGCTGGCGGCGGTCATGGCGCGCTCGCCGTGCCCGCAGGCCACGACCGCGCCCTCGGGGGCGTCCGCAGCGACGGGGGCGAGGCCGCCCAGTTCGATGTTGACCGCGCCGGGGACGTGTCCGGCGGCGAACTCCGACTCCTGCCGCACGTCGACATAGGGACGGCTGTCCGTCCGGTCGGCAGTGACGAAGGCAGTCGTGGCCAGCCGGTGACCTGTAGCGGTCCAAGCGGTCATCCCACCCGCGAGGCGGCCGGCGAGGCGCTCGTAGCCGATCTTGTACGCCTGCCAGACGATCTCGCTCAGGTCCTGGCCGTCGGCGATGACGAAGGCGAGGGGAGCGGTGTCGGGCAGGAGCCAGCCGAGCCAGGTGGCGAACTGGCCGCGCAGGGGGATGGAGAGCGATCCGGGTATGTGGCCGGCGGCGTAGTCGGCGGCCGGGCGCACGTCGACGACGTGGCCGCCGTCCGCGACGAGGGCGCGGACCCGTTCGGCGGAGAGCTCGGTCAGCAGCGGGGTGCCGGTGACCACGGCGGGCCCGCGTCGGTTGGCCTCGCCGAGCCGGTCGAAGTAGGTGGGGTAGGTGCCCAGGCTTGCGATGAGTTGGGACACGAAGGCGCCTTCATCGGGGGCGGCGAGGAGCGGGTTGGCCTGCTTCTGGGCGCCGATGGTGGTGGTGCGTTTCGTTCCGGGCGGGGCGGAGCAGAAGGACCCGGCCCCGTGCGTGGGCCACACGGCCGTTTCGTCCGGCAGGGCGGTCAGCCGCTGGAGGGAGTGGTACTGGGCCCGGGCCAACTCCTCCGTACGGTCGGCGCCGAGGAGGTCGGTGCGGGCCGCGGAGTTCACGATCAGCGACCCGCCGGTGAACACGCCAAGCTCGCGGGCGCCGTCGAGAAGCAGGAAGGAGAGGTGCTCGTCGGTGTGGCCGGGGGTGGCGAGCGCCCGAAGCGTGAGCCCGCCGAGGTCGACTTCGTCGCCCTCGGCCAGGCCCTGGTGGTCGAAGACGCGCCCTCCGGCGGCGGAGGCCAGGATCGTCGCACCGTGGTCGTGGCCGAGCTGCACGGCGCCGGAGAGGAAGTCGGCGTGAAGGTGTGTGTCTGCCGCGTACGCCACGGTCAGACCGCGCCGCTCAGCGGCGGCGTGCAGGGCGCGCAGGTCACGGCTGGCATCGACAGCCAGCGCACGCCCGTCGGCCAAGTCCACGAGGTAGGCACTGTTGCCCAGCCCTTCGTCGACCAGCGGAATCAGGTGATCGTCGGCGAAACCCATCGTGCCGTCCTTCCCAAGGGGGTGCGCCGGGCGGGAAGCGTCACCGCCCCGACATCAGTTATAGTAATCCATGGATATTTGGAGGATGCAATGCGGGATGCCACCACCAGCGGCACGAAGGCCGCCCTCTACGACGCGTTCGCCGCCAGCGGCAAGGCACTGGCCAGCGGAAAGCGCCTGGAACTGCTCGATCTGCTCGCGCAGGGCGAGCGCACCGTCGACGCCCTGGCGAAGGCCGCCGGGCTGAACCTGACCACCGCCTCGGCGCATCTGCAGACCCTCAAGCAGGCCGGATTCGTCGCCACCCGACGCGAAGGCGTCCGGATCCACTACCGGCTCGCCGGCGACGACGTCGCCCAGCTCTTCGCCCTGCTGCGCAAGGTCGCCGACCGCCACCAGGCCGCCGTCCCGGCCGCCCGCGATGCCTACCTCGGCGAGGACAGCCGGCACGGAATCGACGCCGTCGAGGTCACCCACGAGGAACTCCTGGCCCGGGTCGAGGTCGGCAACGTGCTCGTCCTCGACGTACGGCCGCTGGAGGAATACCTCGCCGGACACATCCCCGGGGCTGTGTGCATCCCGGTCCCGGAGCTGGCCGACCGGATCGGCGAGCTGCCCGAGGAGAACGAGGTGGTCGTCTACTGCCGCGGCGAATACTGCGCGCTCGCCTACGACGCCGTACGCCTGCTCACCGACCACGGCCGACGGGCGATCCGGCTCAACGACGGCATGCTCGAGTGGCGCCTGGCCGACCTTCCCGTGCACGCCGGGGCGGCAGCATGAACGATGTCCCCGACGGCGTTCCACGCCCGCAGGGGGGCATCGAGACGGCGGCAGCGGCCCTGATCCGCGCGGCCCTCCCGTCAGGCACGCACATCCTGCCCTGACCGACCCCGACGATCCACGACACCCCGCCGCCGCCCCGGAAGCCGGTTGATGAACGTAACGACCCCGGACAACCCTGCCCCTGGCATCACCGTCGATGGCACCGGCCTGCTCTGCGTCACCCTCCTGCTGCGGCTGCGCAAGGAGATCGACGGCGCCAACCCAGGCACTGTCGTCCACGTCATCGCCACTGACCCCGCGGCCCCGCTCGACCTGCCCGCCTGGTGCCACATGACCGGCCACCACTACCTCGGCCCCATCCCTGACACCGCCGGACGGCCGGTCTACGCCCTGCGACTCGCGGCCGACGCGCACCGCACCAGGCCCGACGCGCCCTGGCACAGAAGCGCGCCCTGACACCCGGCTGCAGCAGCTCGCACGCGCCTGCCCGCCCAAATGGTCACTCGGGGCCGTCGGTGCCGACGACCCTGAGCCGCTCGGTCACCTGCCCCAGAATCGCGGTGAAGGTGTCGAGCTGATCGGCGGGCACGTCCGCGAACAGCAAGGCGGCCAGTTCATCGCGCCCGCCCCGCAGCGCCGACGTGACCGAACGCCCCTCCTGCGTAAGAGAGACGAGCGTCGCCCGCCGGTCGGTCGGGTGCGCCTCGCGAACCACCAGCCCGTCCCCCTGCAACGCATCGAGGAGCCCGGTCACGTTACGAGGCGTGACTCCCAGCTGGGTGGCCAGGGCCCGCTGCGTCATGGGCCCGTCGTGAAACAGAGCCCACAGCACCCCCGCGCGCGCCGTGGTCAGCCCCTTCTCGGCCACCCCCCGCTGCATCATCGCGCCCAGGACCTCGGCGAGCTCGAAGAGCCTGTCGAGCGAAGCCCTGGCGAGAACGGGCCGCTCCGGCATATCGTGAAGTGACTTCACTATGTAGCACCTCCGCAAACTAGAGTAGCCCTCGGGGACTGCCACAGAGGAGACGGTCGCCATGACGCAACCGATCAAGCCGCACCCGCTCTTCGCCCGCTTCTACGCCAAGCTCGCCGGCCCCGCCCTGGAGAAGGCGGGCGTCGCCGAACACCGCAGGCGCCTGCTGGCCGGCCTGACCGGCGAGGTGATCGAGATCGGAGCGGGCAACGGCCTGAACTTCCCCCACTACCCGCCCGAGGTGAGGCGACTCGTCGCCGTCGAACCGGAACCGAACCTCCGCGCACTGGCCCAGGACCGGACCCCCGGCACTCCCGTGCCGGTGGAGATGCGCGATGCCCACGCCGAGCAACTTCCCTTTCCCGACGCCTCCTTCGACGCAGCCGTCGTGTGCCTGACGCTCTGCTCCATCGCCGACCCGCATGCGGCGCTCACCGAACTCCACCGGGTCCTCCGACCGGGCGGACAGCTCCGGTTCTTCGAACACGTCCAGGCCGACGCTCCCGCGATGCGGCGCGTCCAGCGCGCCCTCGACGCCACCGTCTGGCCGCGACTGATGGGCGGCTGCCACACCGGGCGCGACACCCGGCGCACCATCGCCACGGCCGGCTTCGCCCTGACTACCATCGACCGCTTCGACTTCCCGGAGACCAGGATCCGGATGCCGGCCGGCACGCACATCCTTGGCACCGCCGTACGCAGTGACCACGGAGGCACCCCATGACCATCCCGGACGACAAGGCCCAGCGCACCCCGTCGGCGAAGTCGAACATCGTTCGCGTCTCCGCAGACCTCCTGGAACACCTGGCTGACAAACTCGGCGCACGGGCCTCCGTACGGGCCGTCTACGGCGAGCCCGTCACCAGCGGCGGTGTCACCGTCATCCCCGTCGCGGAGATCGCCTACGGCTTCGGCGGCGGAGCGGGCCGCGACACCACGGCGACCAAGAACGGCGAAGGCGGAGGAGGTGGCGGAGGAGCCGCAGCCCGACCCCGCGGCTTCATCGTCATCAAGGACGGAACCGCCTCCTACGAACCCGTCCGGGACCCCTGGACGAACATCGTCGTGCCACTTGCCGCCCTCCTGGCCGGCATGGCCGCCTCCCGACTCGCCCGGCGACGGGCGGCCGAACGGGCTTGACCTTCGAGTGGGGTCGAAGGTTTCCCGTCGGCTGCACGGCGGCCTACCGGATCTCGCAGCCGGCCGAACTCTCCGGTGTTCCGGCGACGACGCTGTGCTTCTACGAGACCGCCGGACTGCTGCCGGCGGAGCGGACCGCGTCCGGGTTCCGCGTGTACGGCGAGGACGCGGTCGACCGGCTGGCCTTCATCTCCTCCGCGAAACTCCTCGGCCTGGCCCTGCAAGAGATCCGCGAGCTGCTCGATGTACGGGAAGAAGGCGTCTGCGCATCCGTGCGAGCGCGGATGCTACCGCTGATCGCGGACCGTATCGGGGACACGACGGCCGGGTGGCGGAGCTACGCGCCCTCTCCTGGCCGACCGAACGGGTGTCGTGTTCCCCATCGCCGCCTCCAAGTACCGCAAGTTTCTTCGGTGGTGACGGTCGGGCAGGTCGTTGTTGGCTCGGTCATGGGCAGGGAACTGATGACCAGCCCGGCGGAAGGCGTGCGCGCACGTCCGCCCGCAGCGTGAACCGACGGCGGCCGGCGGTTGTGCGCCGGCCGCCGTCGTGTGTCACGCGAGCGTGAGGAAGAGCTTCTCCAGTTCCTGCTCGCTCATCGGGGGTGCGCCTTCCTCGCTCTCGGCCAGGCACTGGCGCATCCCGCTGGCGACGATCTTGAAGCCAGCCCGGTCGAGGGCGCGGGAGACGGCGGCGAGCTGCGTGACGACGTCCTTGCAGTCGCGGCCGGCCTCGATCATGGCGATGACGCCCGCGAGCTGCCCTTGAGCGCGCCGCAGCCGGTTGAGGACCGCGGTCGCCGCCTCTTCTTCCACCTTCACCGGGTTCCTCCTTCTCACCGACCATCGACTCAAGAATACCCCTGCGGGTATAACACTAGGGGTGTGCGGCCGATTCCCGGGAGCCTACCTGGGGCGCGTCCGTGGCGGGCCGTGGGCGGCGTGCCCGCACTGTGCCCCAGGTCACAGCAGTCATTGCCGCAAGGCCGATGCCGGTCCAGGTGAGCGGGCTGGCCCAGACAGCATGGGGCAGTTGCTGGCTGAGGACGAAGACGCCCATGACGACGACGAACCAGCCGAAGGCCTTGCGGAGGGTGTCCTGGGGGATGCGTCCGGCGAAGCGGCTGCCGATCAGGCTGCCGACGATGGCCGCGGCGGTCACCATCAGCGCGAGGTTCCAGTCGATCTGGACTCCGTTGAGGTGGCCGGCGAGTCCGGAGAAGGACTTCATGGCGATGACCAGGAGCGAGGTGCCGACGGCAACACTCATGGGCAGTCCGCCGAGCAGCGCGAGGGCGGGGACGACGAGGAAGCCACCGCCGGATCCGACCAGGCCGGTGACGGCGCCCACGACAAGACCCTCGACGATCACGTGCTTGACGGGCAGCTCGGTGTGGGCGGGCTTGGCCGCCTTCGCCTTGCGGGACTTGCGGAGCATGGCGAAGGCGGTGGCGAGCATCATCAAGGCGAACGCGACGAGCAGGACGGTGCCGGGGACGTACTCGGCGAGGCGTCCGCCGCCATAGGCGCCGACCATGCTGACCGCGCCGAAGATCAGACCCGTGCGCCAGCGCACCCGCCCCGCGCGAGCGTGCGGGACGAGCCCGACCAGGCTGGTGACACCGACGACGAACAGGGAGGTGGCGATGGCCTCCTTGGTGTCCATCCCGGCAAGGTAGACCAGGATCGGCACGGTCAGGATGGAACCGCCGCCACCCAGGATGCCCAGGCTGACGCCGATCAGGACGGACGCCACGAGGACGAGCGTGATCACGAGCGGTCCCGCAGGGAGGCGATGACGGTGCGGATGTCGGTGCGCGGACCGCGGTTGTAGGGCAGCTTGGACAGCATCATGCCCATCGCACAGGTGTTGCTGAGCGCGGCGAACGTCAGCCCCGCGCCGATCGCGGTGCCGATCAGGTGCGCTCCGTGCACGAACACGCCCACGACGCCGGTGACGAGCACGATCGATCCGGCGATCAGGCGGACCTGGCGCTCCAGGTCCCAGCGCGCCTCGCCCCTGTTGACCGGGGCGCCGGCGGCCTCCCAGGCCATCATGCCGCCGTCCAGGACGCGCAGGTTCGGCAGACCGGCCTCGGCGAGGGCCTGCTCGGCCTGGGCTGCGCGGGCACCGGAACGGCAGACGAGGACGACGTCCTCGTCGAGGTGGGTCAGGAGTTCGGCGCGGTGCTCGCGCAGGGTGTCCAGCGGGACGTTGTAGGCACCGGGAATGTGGACCGTCCGGAACTCGCCCGGGGTGCGCACGTCCAGCACGCGGGGGCCGCGTCCGCTGTCGATCAGCTGCTGAAGGGCGGTGGGGGTGAGGCCGGCGATACGGGAGGCGTCGGTCGTCATGAGAACTCCGTCGTGGTGAGGGGATTCCGTACGCGAATACGGGGCGGGGTATATGTGAAGTCAAGGGCCGGCGCCCGCGCGAGGAGGGCCCGTCAGGGCAGAGGGTCTCCCCTCGGGGCGCCGGCGGTTCGTCGCGACCGGGAAGGGCCGGTCTGCGGGCGTGCCAGCCGGTCAGACGGTCGCCGGGGTGTTCAGCAGCGCCCAGGCGGCGTAGCCGCCGAGGATGTCCGAGACGTCGGTGAAACCGTGGTGGCGCAGCAGGCTCGCGGCGATCGACGAGCGGTGGCCGCCCGCGCAGTGCAGGACCAGGGGCCGGTCGCGGGGAACCTCGTCCAGGCGGCCGGGCAGCTCGCCGAGCGCGATGTGCAGGGCGCCGTCGATGAAGCCGTTGTCTCCGCGCTCGCCGCAGTTGCGGACGTCGATGACGACCGGCGGGTTGTCGCCCGCCAGGGCGGCACGGACCTGGGTGGCGGTGAGGCGGCTGGCCGGGGTGACCTCGTCGGCCAGGGCGGTCAGGGCGTCCTCCGGAGAGCGCAGGTATCCGGCCACGCGGTCGAAGCCGATCCGGGCCAGGCGCGTGACGATCTCCTCCTCGCGGTTCTGCGGGGCGAGCACCAGCAGGTCGGCATCGGCGGGCAGGACCGTGCCGGCCTGCTCGGCGAACCGGCCGTCGGCCGGCACGTTCACCGAGCCGCGCAGGTGTCCGGCGGCGAACTCCTGCGGGTCCCGGGCGTCGACCACCACGGCGCCGGAAGCGCGGAGGCCGGTGAAGTCCTCGGCACTCAGCGGCCTCGGTGCGACGGCCGGATCGAACAGCGGACGCTCACTGCGGTTCAGGATCGCGTCGTAGACGAAGTAGCCGGGAGCAGCGGACTGACCGGCGGTCACGATCGCCACGAAGTCCTCCTGCGACATGGGCGCGCAGGCGTAGTTGGCGGCCCGCTGCTCGCCGATGGTGGACTGCTTCTCCGTCGAAAGGTTCTTGCCGCAGGCGGATCCGGCGCCGTGCGCGGGGAAGACCCGCACCTCGTCCGGCAGGCCCATCAGCTTGCTCTGGACGCTGTCGTAGAGCATGGCGCCGAGTTCGTCGGCGGTGACGCCGACGGAGGCGAGCAGGTCGGGGCGGCCCACGTCACCGATGAAGAGCGCGTCACCGGTGAGCACGCCGTACGGGACGGTGTCCTGGCCGTGCTCGTAGACCATCACGCTGATCGATTCCGGGGTGTGCCCGGGGGTCTCCATGATCTCCAGGGTGACGTCGCCAAGGCTGATCGTCTCGCCCTCGGCGAGCTTGCGGATGGGGTACTCGGTCTCGGCGCGCCGGCCGTAGCCGATCCAGGCGCCGGTCTCGGCCGCCATCTCGAGGTGTCCGGCGACGAAGTCCGCGTGGAAGTGAGTGTTGATGACGCCGACCACGGTGAAGCCGCGAGCCTCGGCATCCGCCAGGTACTCCGAGACGTCCCGGCGGGGGTCGACGACCACCGCCTTGCCGGTGGTCTCGTCGGCGATCATGTACGACGCCTGCGAGAGGCAGTCGAGGTAGTACTGGGCGAAGAACACGGAAACCTCCGTAGGCGATGACTCGAATACCCTGGGGGGTATCCGAGAGGTCAAAGGGTGGCCCGCTCCCCGGAGGGGCGGGCCCGCGTGAACGAGGGAGGGTCAGACCGCCCCGGGGGCGGATCCCGTCACGACCGGGCGGCCCGTGCCTGCCCAGCCCCGGGTCCCGCCGGCGACGGAAAGGGCATCCATCCCGACGGCGGCAAGGCGGTCCGCGGCCCACTGACTGCGGTTACCGCTGGCACAGATCACATACACCGTTCGCCCCTCGGGCACTCGGGGCAGCGCGGCGGCCAGCGTCGAGAGCGGGGCGAGGTGCGCACCAGGCACGTGCGCCGCCCGGTACTCCTCCGGCTCCCGCACGTCGAGAACCATGGCGCCGGCAGTCCAGGCCGCGGCGAAGGTCTCCAGGTCCACTTCACGAGCCATGAGCGAGATTCACCTCCAGATACCCCCCTGGGTATTACGTCTTCGACGGTAAGCAACTCCTGCCAGGGTTGTCAAATACCCCCCCGGGTATGCCTGAGCCGCTGGATGACGGGGCCGTGGAACAAACCCGCACGCACCCCCGTTGAAGCTCTCATATACCCCACCGGGTATACGAGAGGAGAGTGGAACCGATGCCGACAGTCGAGTTGACCAAGGAAAACTTCGAGCAGACCGTCACGGGCTCGGAGATCGTGCTGATCGACTTCTGGGCCGGATGGTGCGGACCCTGCCGCATGTTCGGCCCCGTCTACGAGAAGGCGGCCGAGCGTCACCAGGACATCGTCTTCGGCAAGGTCGACACCGAGGCGCAGCCGGAACTCGCCGGCGCCTTCCAGATCTCCTCCATCCCCACCCTGATGGCCGTCCGCGACCGGGTCGTGCTCTACGCGCAGCCCGGCGCACTGCCTCCGCAGGCCCTGGAGGAACTGATCGCCAGGATCCGGTCCGTCGACATGGACGACGTCCGCCGGCAGGCCGCCACCCCCACGGCCGAGCGGAACTGACGCGCGGAGCGCCACCACGAGATCGCGACCGAAGGACTTCGAACGGCCCTTCAGCGCCTGTCGTCCGCCTCCGGCCGGATGCGTCAGGAGATCATGCTGCTGTTCGCGTCCCCGCCCCGGGCCGACCTCCAGCGCCACGACGAACCGGGTCGGCCGCATGCCGACGCGGTCGCCATCCGAACAGTGAGGTGAAGACCATGCACTACGACCGCACCATCAAGGTCTCCGGAACCTTCGACGAGACGGTGGAGGCCGTCCGCCGCGCCCTCGCCGACCAGGGCTTCGGAATCCTGACCGAGATCGACGTCCGGGCCACGCTCAAGGCGAAGCTCGGCCACGACATGGAGCCGTACCTGATCCTCGGAGCGTGCAACCCCCCACTCGCCCGTCAGGCCCTGGACGCCGACCGCTCGATCGGGCTGCTGCTGCCCTGCAACGTCGTGGTCCGCACCGACGGCGACCAGGTGATCGTGCAGGCGATCGACCCCGCGACCATGGTCACGCTCACCGGTGTCGATGCCATGGCCCCCGTGGCGGACGATGCGGCACGCCGCCTCGACGCCGCACTCGCCACCGTTGCAGAAACCGGCACGTGAGCCGCCGCGACGCCGTGCAGAGCTGACCACCGCCACCCCCGAGGCCTCCGCACGGTGCGCCCCGACGCGACGTTGCCCGGGGGCCGCGACGCACTGGCCCCCGGCGGGATGCGGCGCAACGATGGAGGTACGGTCCGAATGTCGACCCTGCGCGGCAACCGTTACGGCAAGCATGCCGGTGGTGAGCCTGCCGCGTATCCCCACGGTCGCTCTCCACCGCCCGGCGCCGTGTTCCCCATGCGCCGCTCCGGTGGCCGGCGGCCGCCAGGAGGGAGACGCATCATGTCGTACGGCACCCAGGTACGGGACGAACTGCGGGCACCCGGCCGTGAGCTGCGGCGCGCGATCCCGCAGGTGTACGAGGGTTACAAGCAGCTCCACGACAGCGCGCTGGAATCCGGTGCGCTGGACGCCAAGACCAAGGAGCTCATCGCGCTGGTCATCGCGGTGAGCAAGGAGTGTGACGGCTGCATCGCCCATCACGCCCAGGCCGCCGTCCGGCACGGCGCCACCGAGCAGGAGGCAGCCGAGGCGATAGGGGTCGCCATCTTGATGAACGGTGGGCCGGGCACGGTCTTCGGCCCGCGCGCCTTCGCCGCCTTCCGCGAGTTCCAGGAACAGAAGACCACCGCCGCTTGAGCACCCTGCCCGCGCGGCCGGGCGCGACCCCGACAGCACAGCACCAGACCCACGGGCCGTGATCGCGCATCAACCATGCCTGAGAGTCTTTGGAGTTGACTCGACATCTACCTGATCACCCGAGTCGGGAGTCGAGGCCGGACCAGATGCCTGGCGCACGAATCGCCGTACGAACCGGGGACGGACGGCGCCCTCAAGGCATAGGGCCCGTCACGTGGGGGCGCGGCGGCAGACCGCGGGAGGGCTCGACGTGCAGTGCGCGCACTCCCCTCGTCGCAGGCAGGGACTCTTGGTGGCACGCATGCCACGCCTCGGTTACCGCGAGCCCCGCTGCCGCGTGCTGATCACGAACCAGAGTCGGCAACCAGGTTGGCGCGGCAGCCGACGACTCGCAGGCCGCCGGCGCTCTACAGACGAGTGACTGAAAAGCCGATGAGCCGGGCGAGCGCGAGGCACGGCTCGATCCACGGCCACAAGCACGCTATCGACGCCATGCTCTTCGCAGGAAGACAACAGCCGCTTACGCCGTTCAGCCGGCCGGGGCCTGCCAGGGCTTGAACCATGGGTCGGGCCACTGTTCGGCGGCGGCCATCAGGGGGAAAAGAGTGGCGCCGTCGATGGTTTCACGGATGATGTCGGCGTGACCGCCGTGCCGAGCCGTCTCCTCGATGAGGTGCAGCAGCACCCAGCGAACGGACCAGTTCTTCACGTCGGCGGGGAACCATGGCAGCCCTTGTGGGACGGCCACGGCCTGGCCGAGATCGGCGATCTCGGCGATCACCGCGTCTGTCTCCTGGGCCGCGGCCTCGTACTGGTCCAGCACATCGGCGAGCGTCTCCTCCGCAGTGAGCACGAATTCGGCGTTGTCGCTCTCGTCTGCCGTCCGCCGTCGCCCGCGCTGCCGCTGGAGAATCAGGTCGGTCCAACCTGCCTCGCACCGTGCGGCATGTTTGATGAGGCCACCGATGCTCAGTTCACTGGCGGTGGGTGTCGCCCTTGCCCGATCGTCCGTCAGTCCATGGGCGGTGGCGCGCAAAGCCTGGCGCTGCTGGGTGAGGTAGGCGAGCAGGCCTTCGCGTTCGTCGGCGATCGGCGGTACGTGTGCGGGCATGGGCTGACCCTCCCTCTTGGGGGGAGAACCGGTCAACCCTCTCGCGAAAGGAATTTCAGATCTTTGCGCAAGATCAGGGTGGGCCACCGCCACGCGCCCTGCGTCCCGCATCGCCAGGTCGGCGTCGCACGCATGGTCATTGCCGGTTTCGGGGCCGATCGGACGGACACGGCGAGGCCCTCCGCGGCATCGTCACCGACCGCGACCTCACCCTGGCCGCTCTCACCGAAAACGTCGGCCCGGACAAGACGGTCGACTCGGTGATGACCTCGCCGGTGACCCAAGTGAACGTCGCCGACGGCATCCGCGCGGGCCCACCGGATTCCGCACATCCCGGTGCCGACACCCGCCCGTCCTGGACGATCACCGAGCCGCGGGCGTCCTCACCATGGACGACTTGCCCGTCGACGTCTTCCAGCATGTGGCCGACCTCCAGGGCTTGCTCGCCTGGAGTGTCCTGGATGAACCACCCTGACCAGCCCCCATGGACGCCCCTTTTCCTGGCGCCTGTTCCTCACCGCAGACCCGGCACCAGCGCCTGGCAGCGGCAGGCGACTCGGCCGGCGCCGTGGACGGCAGCGCTTCCGCCGTTTCCCGACGCGCCGGTCACCCTCACCGGGTCCGCCGGCCGGCGGCTTCGGCGCCTCGTGGCCTGTAAGGGTCCGGCTCCCTGCCGCGCGGCTCCCGCCGGAGCACCGGGAACCGAGACCGGACAGCAGCGTTGCAGAGGCGGGTTCCCGGAAGCGATGCAGGGCTTGCCCCGGCCCTAATGCGCGCCCCGCCCCGCCCCGCCCCGCCCTCAAGCTCACGCGATTCGGCGGCAGGGTTCCTGATCCGGTGTCAGCGAGCGAAATGGTCACGCCGGAGGTCTTGACCCGGTGCGACGGCCACCCTAACTTTCAATCACTTGCTGAAAGTTACAGCAATGTTTTGCGGAACGTGGGACTCGTAACCTCCGCGACTTGTATCCCCACCCCCACCCCTTCGGGAGCCGCCGTATGAGCTCGACCGCACCCGCCCCAAGAAGAATCTCCGCCGCCCTGGCGGGCGTCGGCCTGATCCTGGGCCTGACCACCGCCCTCACTGCGTCCGCCCAGCCGGCGGTGGCCGCACCGACCGTCAACGGCGACAAGAAGGTCACCGCCGTCCTGTTCGAGTGGAACTTCGACTCGATCGCCCGCGAGTGCACGCGCACCCTCGGCCCCAAGGGCTACGGGTACGTGCAGGTCTCCCCGCCGCAGGAGCGCATCCAGGGCAGCGCCTGGTGGACCGCCTACCAGCCGGTCAGCTACAAGATCCAGGGGCCTCTCGGCGACCGCACCGCCTTCAAGAACATGGTCGACACCTGCCATGGCGCCGGTGTGAAGGTCGTCGTCGACGCCGTGCTGAACCACATGACGTCCGGTTCGGGCACCGGCACCGCCGGCACGCAGTACAGCAAGTACGACTACCCCGGCACCTACGGGGACGCCGACTTCAACAGCTGCCGCCGTCCCATCGGCAGCAACTACACCGACCGCTACAACGTCCAGCACTGCGAGCTCGGCGAGACCGGACAGCCCTCCCTGGCCGACCTCAGGACCAGCAGCGACCACGTCCGCGGCAGGATCGCCGGATACCTCAACGACCTGCTGTCACTGGGCGTCGACGGCTTCCGCATGGACGCCGTCAAGCACATACCGGCCGACGATCTCGCCGCCATCCGCGGCAAGCTCACCGACCAGAGCGTCCACTGGATGCAGGAGGCCATCCACGGCGCCGGGGAGGCCGTCTCGCCCAGCGAGTACCTGGCCACCGGCGATGTCCAGGAGTTCCGCTACACCACCGACCTCAAGCGCACCCTGACCGGTGAGAAGCTGTCCTACCTGAAGAACTTCGGCGAGGCCTGGGGCTACATGGCCTCCGGCAAGAGCGGCACCATGGTCGCCAACCACGACACCGAGCGCAACGGCTCCAGCCTGAGCTACCGCGACGGCGCCAACTACACGCTCGCCCACGTCTTCATGCTCGCCCACCCCTTCGGCGCTCCGTCCGTCCACTCCGGGTACGAGTTCGCCAACCGGGACGCCGGAGCTCCCAACGGCGGTAACGTCAACGCCTGTCACAGCGACGGCTGGAGCTGCCAGCACGCCTGGCGCCAGATCGCCAACATGGTGGACTTCCGCAACGTCTCCGAGGGCACCGGCCTCACCAACTGGTGGGACAACGGCAACAACGCCATCGCCTTCGGCCGCGGCACCAAGGCGTTCGTCGCCGTCAACCACGAGGGCGGGTCGCTCACCCAGACCTTCCAGACCTCCCTCCCGGCCGGCACCTACTGCGACGTCCAGCACGGCGACCCGACCGCGAACGGCGGCTGCACCGGCACCACGTACACCGTCGCCGCGGACGGCAAGTTCACCGCCACCATCGGCAGCAACGACGCCGTCGCCCTCCACATCGGCGCGAAGCTCGGGGACAAGCCCGGCGACAACACGGCCACCGTCTACTACAGCACCGACAAGAACTGGCCCGCCCACCACATCCACTACGCCCCCACCGGCGGCACCTGGACCACCTCACCCGGTCTCGCCATGGAGAACGCGTGCACGGGCTGGGTGAAGAAGACCATCGCCCTCGGCTCCGCCACCGGCCTCAAGGCGGCCTTCAACAACGGCTCCGGCACCTGGGACAGCAACAACGGCGCCGACTACACCCTCGGCACCGGCGA
>NZ_JBSGTX010000101.1:0-22502 GCF_053607625.1 Streptomyces sp. NPDC055103 | reverse complement strand
TCACCCCAATTTGTTGACCCCGCCGCCCGGCTGACTTCACCCACCCGGGCACGTTCACGTGTACCCGCCTGAGCACTCACCCATGTACGCCGACAATCCGGCGTCTCGACCGGCTCGTCAGTCAGCTCTGAGAGGTGAAGGAACCCCACAACGTCGGGAGCAAGCTGCACGAACACGCCAAAAGGAACGATCTTGGTGATCGGTCCGGTGAGGACCCGGCCGGCCTGATCCGCAAACCGAATGAGCGGATCTTCCTGCAGAGCCTTCAATGAGAGCGTGACCTGTCCGGAGCGCGTCTCGGCAATGATCACCTCAGCGGTGATCCGCTGGCCGGCTTCGACTGCCTCGGAGGGGTGGTTGATCCAGCCCCACGTCAGGTCCGGCACCCGGATGAAGCCGGTGCAGAGGCCGTCCGGTTCCCCATCGACGTGAACGAAGCCCCCGAAGTTGTGAACCGCGGAGACCGTCCCAGCCACGACCTGCCCTCGTTCAAACGCAAGGAGAAAGGACCGCAAGGCCGGAATCTCGCAGGCTCTGGCGGAGAGGTGAAGCTGACCTTCGCGCCAACGCCCGATCTCTTCGGCATTGATCTCCTGGCCGACCTCAAACAGCTCGGATGGATGCTCCATCCGGCGCATTGACGCCTCATGTCGAGGAATCCGAGCGATCTCGGGTTCTTCCCCTTCGGCATCTACGAGCTGCACCAGGACGTCCGCTCCGTCGAACCCGGTGACCTTCACCGTTCTCACGGCCCCCGGCCGGAGCTGGTTGATCAAGGACTGCATGCGAGGGTCGGAGGCTGGCTCGGACATGGAGGTGAGCCTAGTCGGCGCCGGCCGCACTGGTTCCAACTCTCGTGACCAGGTTCCAATTGGCGTGCCACGGCTCACGCGGGTAGGGCTTCTCTGGGCGATCTTGGTGACATCTCCCGCTGTGAAGTGACAACTATCGCGAGAAGTCACAATCCGGTTCCCGTACGCAGCGCGACACTATTGCAAGCGCCTGCTTGCAATAGTTAGCAAAGGCTGGCATGGTCGGGGCATGGCATCGCTCAACGTCGGCAATCTCGGTGAGTACCTCCGCGAACAGCGGAGGACCGCGCAGTTGTCCCTGCGGCAGCTCGCCGACGCGGCCGGCGTGTCGAATCCGTATCTGAGTCAGATCGAGCGGGGGCTGCGGAAGCCCAGCGCGGAAGTGCTCCAGCAGGTCGCCAAGGCGCTGCGGATCTCCGCCGAGACGCTCTACGTGCGGGCCGGGATCCTCGACGAGAAGGAGCGGGAGGAGCTGGAGACGCGCGCCGTCATCCTGGCCGATCCCTCGATCAACGAGCGGCAGAAGCAGGTGCTGCTCCAGATCTACGACTCGTTCCGCAAGGAGAACGCGGCCGACGCCGCCACCGAGGCCGCCGACGCCGCCGCCGAGGCAACCGCAGCCGCTGCGGATGCGGCGGACGTCGTCGCCACGCCCGAGCCCGCGCCCGATGCCGAATCGCCTTCGCGTTAGTCCGTACGCCACACCCGGGAGGACCACCAGCATGGCCATCATCGACGAACTGCGTACCCCTCTCTACTTCGCCGCCGGCACCGCCGACCTCGCCGTGCAGCAGGCCAGGAAGGTCCCCGGCCTGATCGAGCAGATCGCCGCCGAGGCGCCCGCCCGTATCGAGGCCGTGCGGAAGACCGACCCGAAGGCCGTGCAGGAGAAGGTGACCGCGCAGGCCAAGGAGGCCCAGGTCACCGTGCAGTCGAAGTTCGCCGAGGTCGTCGGCGGTCTCGACACCGACCTCAAGAAGCTCGGCGAGACCGCCCAGGACCTCGCCCTGCGCGGCGTGGGCGTGGCCGCCGAGTACGCGGTCAAGGCGCGCGAGAAGTACGAGGAGGTCGCCGCCCACGGCGAGGAGGCCGTCAAGGCCTGGCGTGGCGAGGCCGCCGAGCAGATCACCGAGATCGCCGTCGTCGTCGAGCCGGAGGCGGACGCGACGCCGGTGGCGGAGGAGCCCGTCGCCGAGGCGCCCGCCAAGAAGCCCGCCGCCCGCAAGGCCCCCGCCAAGAAGACGACCGCTGCCGCCGAGACGACTGAGAAGGCCGAGAGTGCGGCGAAGGAGTAACGGAGCGGCGGGGCAGGAGCCCGGTCGGGCACCAATAGGGGTACCCGGCGCGTTGTAACGGGTACCTTGACCGCGAGGCGCTTTCTCCACATCACCACTAGGCGGTGCTCAGCATGTTGCGCGCGGGATTCGATTCCCTTCTCTCCCTGGTGATCTTCCTGGTCTTCACCGGCTTCGCCGTCGCCGCGCTCGTCTTCGCCGCCATGGCGCGCGAGGACGCCTACCGCGCCGCCGAGAAGCAGACGAAGAAGTTCTGGCTGATCCTCCTGGGCGTCAACCTCGCCCTGAACCTGCTGCTGCCGATGCTGTTCCTGCAGATCGCCGGGCTGATCGCCGCCATCGTCTTCATGGTGGACGTGCGTCCCGCGCTCGCGCAGGTCTCCGGCGGAGGCCGGGGCCGCCGCGGAGGCGGCTCCAGCAGCGACGGACCGTACGGCCCCTACAACGGCGGCCGGTAGCGGAACGACAGATCAACCGAAAGAAGTCGACGTACGGCAGGGCCCGGGGTCAACCCCGGGCCCTGTCCCGTTCAAGGGCCAGCACCGCGACGTCGTCCGTCAGCTCGCCGTCGTTCAGCGACCGCACCTCCGTCACGGCCGCCTCCAGGAGCTCCTCGCCCCGCAGGCCCTCGGTCAGCTGCCGGTTGATCATCTCGACCATCCCGTCCTGGCCGAGCCGCGGCGAGCCGGGTCCGGCCGAGCGGCCCTCGATCAGTCCGTCCGTGTACATGAGCAGGCTCCACGCCCCGCCCAGCTCCACCTGGCGGCGCGGCCAGCGGGCGCGCGGCAGCAGCCCCAGGGCCGGGCCGCCGTCCTCGTACGGAAGGAGTCGGGCCTCCCGTCCCTGCCGGGCGATCAGCGGTGCCGGGTGGCCGGCGAGGCAGAGGCCCGCCCGGCGCCCGTCGGGCGCGATGTCGACGGTGCAGAGGGTCGCGAAGATCTCCTCGCTCTCCCGCTCGTGCTCCAGGACCTGCTGCATCGTCGAGAGCAGCTCGTCCCCGCACAGCCCCGCGAAGGTCAGCGCACGCCACGCGATCCGCAGCTCGACCCCGAGGGCCGCCTCGTCGGGGCCGTGGCCGCAGACGTCGCCGATCATGGCGTGGACGGTGCCGTCGGGCGTACGGACCACGTCGTAGAAGTCACCGCCGAGCAGGGCGCGCGAGCGGCCGGGCCGGTAGTGGGCCGCGAACCGCAGGTCGGAGCCCTCCAGGAGGGGCGTCGGGAGCAGCCCGCGCTCCAGGCGGGCGTTCTCCTGGGCGCGCAGCCGGGACTCGGCCAGCTTCACCTGGACGGCGTCGGCGCGCTTGCGTTCGACCGCGTACCGGATGGCGCGGCTCAGCAGCCGGCCGTCGAGCTCCTCGCGGAAGAGGTGGTCCTGGGCCCCGACGCGTACCGCCTCGGCCGCGAGCTCCGCGTCCGCCGAGGCCGCGAGGGCGAGGACGGCGTGGCGCGGGGCGAGGCGCAGGATGTGGCGGAGCGGGGCGAGCGGGTCGTCCCCCGCGGCGGCGCGGGGGCCGGGCAGGGAGAGGTCGACGAGGACGCAGTGGACGTCGTCGGTGAGGAGCCGCTCGGCCTCGGTGAGGTTGCGGGCCGTGCGGATACGGACGCGGGTGCCGGCCGCGTCCGCGGCGTCGAGCAGTTCGGGCACGGCGAGGACCCCCGCCGGGTCGTCCTCGACGACCAGGAGAGTGAGATCGGTGCGATCGCGTTCGGTTCCTGTGCCTGTGCCAGTCATCACGGTGGCGTCCATAGCGGTGGCGTCCATAGCGGTGGCGTCGCCGGGTTCCGCGGCAGCAGAGACGACTCTCTGGCGCGGTACGGATACGGGCATCGGTCCGGAGCTTCCTTCCCTCCCCCCGAGGGTGCGCAGGGCGCCGGGTGGCGCCCCGCCCGTCCCGGACCCTAGCGGTAGGTCGGTGCGCAACGGAATGGTGATCAGTCCGCGAGTGGTCTCCCGCGGCTTGGCATATGCCGCGGAAGGGGAGGTAGTTGTCGCCGCAAGGGTCTCGGGCGCCCGCAGGAAGGGTTCGACGGCAATGAGAAAGGTCACGCCGGGCGGACGATGTCCGTCAGGTCGGGCGTGGGAATCCGGCCACGGAGTGGGTATGGATTCCCGCCAGGCGATTGCCCCGGCGGTCCGCCGTCACCCCGTCCCCGCTACCCCGGTCGTACGACTCCCAGGATCTCCATCGAGCCCGCCCCCGCCACGGTGACGTTCCGGCCCGGGCGCGGTGCGTGCACGATCGCGCCCTTGCCGATGTACATCCCGATGTGGCTCGCGTCCTTGAAGTAGACGATCAGATCGCCGGGCCGCATGTCCTTGATGTCCACGCGCGGCAGCAGGCGCCACTGCTCCTGCGAGGTGCGCGGGATCGGCAGGCCCGCCTTGGCCCAGGCGAGCTGCGTGAGGCCGGAGCAGTCGAACGAGTCCGGTCCCTCCGCCCCCCACACGTACGGCTTCCCGACCTGCCCCGTCGCGAACTCGACCGCCTTCCTGCCCTGTGGGGTCGCCCCGGCCTTGAGGTCGCCGAGGATGCCCGTGTCCAGCCACGTCGTCTGGGCCCGGTACTGCGCCAGCTCCTCGAGGCGGCGCAGCCGCTCCCGCTCCTCGGCGACGAGCTCGGACTCCAGCTTCTTGGCCGCGGCGATCTTGTCGTTGATCTCCTTCGTCGCCTGGGCCTGCTTGACCCGGTGGGCCTCCAGCTTGGTCCAGTTGTCGCCGGCGTCCTTCGCGTAGACGCCCAACTCGGCCTGGGTGCGGGTCATCTCGCCGAGAAGGTCCGTCGTGGCCTTCGCCCCGGCCTTGAGCCGTCCCGCGTTGTCGAGGAAGAGCTGCGGGTCGTCGGTGAGGACGAGCTGTGCGCCGTCGGGGAGTCCGCCGTTGCGGTACTGGGCGCGAGCGGCGGCGCCCGCCTTGGCCTTGAGGTCCTCGACCTTCTCGCGGCCCTCGACGATCATCCGGGCGAGCCGGACGATCTCGGCGGACTGCTCCTTGGTCTTCTCCTCGGCGAGGTTGTACGCGTCGGTGGCGATGGCGGCCTGTCGGTACAGACCGTCTATCTCCTTGCGTACCTCCTCCAGGCTCCTCTTCGGCGGGGGCGGCGGCAGCGGCGCCGCCGAAGCCTGGAGGGTCAAGGCCGGTGAGGCCAGCACCGCCAGGGCGCAGATCACGGTGATCGCGGCGGTGGTGTGGCGACGTCGGTTCACAAGCTCCCCCTCGTAAACGGCCTGCGTCTCTGTTCGGCCCATCTGATTTACCGTCAGTAACTTAGCGGTGGCCTTGGCGATAGTGCCATGCGAAACCGGAAAGCAACAGGGAAAACCAGGGTCCGTCGGGCCGGTTCTCCCCAAGGGACGAGCGATGCGCGAGTGGCGTTCCCGACGTACGCGAAATTCAGCCGGAGTTGGAACAAGAGGGGGAGGCGGAGCAGGAGGAAGCGGGGAGTCGGGCTCCGTCACCGTCGTGGCGCCAGCGCCTCCCACCGCACCGTCACCTCGCCCTGCCGCCACCGCCGCGGACCGTCCGTCAGCGGCCAGTCCGCCGCCAGTTCGCGTACGGAGCGGATCCAGCGCTGTCGCGCCCCCAGCGAGGAGTACGGAGCGGCCGCCGCCCACGCCCGGTCGAAGTCCCGCAGGAAGGCGTGCACCGGCTCGCCCGGGACGTTGCGGTGGATGAGCGCCTTCGGGAGCCGCTCCGCCAGGTCCGAGGGTCGCTCCAGCGAACCGAGCCGGGTCGCGAAGGTCACCGTGCGCGGCCCGCTCCGGTCGAGGGCCACCCACACGTGCCGCCGCCCGATCTCGTCGCAGGTGCCCTCGACGAGCAGCCCCTCGGGCGCGAGTCGCCCGCACAGCCGCGCCCACACGGCCGCGACCTGCTCCTCGTCGTACTGGCGCAGCACGTTCGCCGCCCGGATCAGGGAGACCGCGCCGGGCACCGGCACCTCGAAGCCGCCGTGCAGGAAGGAGAGGCCCTCGTGCTCGTACGGCTTCGCGGCCTCGACCCGGGCGGGCTCGATCTCGATCCCGTACAGCCGGGTGCGGGGCTCGGCGGTGCGCAACTGGGCGAGGAGCTCGACGGCGGTCCAGGGCGCGGCCCCGTATCCGAGGTCGACGGCGACCGGCGCCTCGGGGGAGCGGCGCAGGGCGGGGCCATGGACGGCGGCGATCCAGCGGTCCATGCGGCGCAGGCGGTGGGGGTTGGTGGTCCCGCGGGTCGGTGTGCCGACGGGGCGGGTGGTGCGCGGGGCCATGACACGAGCGTAAGGGGTGGGGCGGGAGGGGTCGGCCGGGGTCGGTTGCGACCGCTCCCGGCGGTTCCTGAGCGTTCTCGACCGGTAATGAATTGGCAAAGCGCGCGGCCTGTCGGAAATGAAAGGGGGTATTCCGCTGTTGTCGGGGCTGAAGGGCGTCACCCGCCCTTCAGCTGTCATGCGCGACTGTCATGCCCGACAGAACGACAGTCCCGTGCGGGACTGGCCCCAGCTCCACCCGGCTCCACCAGCCCCACCCACCAGCCTCACCCAGCGCCACCCCAGCTCCACCAGCCCCACCCAGCTCCACCAGCCTCACCCAGCTCCACCCCAGCCCCACCCGTTCAGCCCCCAGCGCAGTCCCCGAGCGGAAGGACCGCCGACGTGAGCCAGTACGTGTCCCGGTTCGCCGGTACCCGGCACCGGCACCAGGCACCGACCCGGCTCCGGCTTCCCGGCCGGAACCGTGCTCCCCGCCGGGTGGCCATGCTCAGCGTCCACACCTCCCCGCTGCACCAGCCGGGCACCGGCGACGCGGGCGGCATGAACGTCTACATCGTCGAGCTGGCCAAGCGCCTCGCCGCCATCGACATCGAGGTCGAGATCTTCACCCGGGCCACCACCGGCGGCCTCCCGCCGGTCGTCGAGCTCACCCCCGGCGTCCTCGTGCGGCACGTCGACGCGGGCCCGTACGAGGGCCTGGCCAAGGAGGAGTTGCCGGCCCAGCTCTGCGCCTTCACGCACGGCGTGATGCAGGCGTGGGCGGGCCACCGCCCCGGCCACTACGACCTGGTCCACTCCCACTACTGGCTCTCCGGCCACGTCGGCTGGCTGGCCGCCGAGCGCTGGGGCGTCCCGCTCGTCCACGCCATGCACACCATGGCGAAGGTCAAGAACGCGGCGCTGGCCGAGGGCGACACGCCCGAGCCCGCCGCCCGCGTGATCGGCGAGACGCAGATCGTCTCCGCCGCCGACCGGCTGATCGCCAACACCGCCGAGGAGGCCGACGAGCTCGCCCGCTTCTACGAGGCCGACCCCGGCAAGGTCGCGGTCGTCCACCCCGGC
This sequence comes from Streptomyces sp. NPDC055103, assembly GCF_053607625.1. NCBI lineage: Bacteria > Bacillati > Actinomycetota > Actinomycetes > Kitasatosporales > Streptomycetaceae > Streptomyces > Streptomyces sp. NPDC055103. Next base: position 15,081 of record NZ_JBSGTX010000101.1, on the reverse strand, counting down.
GTGAACCTCGACCACTTCCGCCCCGCCGACGGCCGCGCCGCCGCCCGCGCCCGCCTCGGGCTCCCGCAGGACGCCTTCGTCCCGGTCTTCGCCGGCCGCATCCAGCCCCTCAAGGCCCCGGACATCCTGCTGCACGCCGCCGCCCGGCTCCTGGAGCAGGATCCGTCGCTGCGCTCGCGCATGGTCGTCCCGGTCGTCGGCGGCCCGAGCGGCAGCGGCCTGGCCAAGCCGGAAGGGCTCCAGAAGCTCGCCGCCCGGCTCGGGATCGCGGACGTCGTGCGCTTCCACCCGCCGGTGGGGCAGGACCGGCTCGCGGACTGGTTCCGCGCGGCCAGCGTCCTCGTCATGCCCTCGTACAGCGAGTCCTTCGGTCTGGTCGCCATCGAGGCGCAGGCGGCCGGCACCCCGGTCGTCGCGGCGGCGGTCGGCGGTCTGCCCGTCGCCGTGCGGGACGACGTGACCGGCTTCCTCGTCCAGGGCCACGACCCGGCGGACTACGCCCGCGCGCTCGGCCGCTTCGTCGCCGACCCGACCCTGACGGACCGGATGGGCGCGGCCGCGGCCCTGCACGCCGGGTCGTTCGGCTGGGACACGGCGGCCTCCGGCACGGCCGATGTGTACACCGCTGCCATGCACGACCATCGGGTCCGGGAGAACCGCCGTCGCGTACGCTCCCACCATGGCTGAGGACGTGATCAAGGACGGCGGGCAGGCCGGGGCGGGCGTGACCAGGGGCGACGCCGCCGGGGACGTACGGCGGATCATCGAGTCCACCTTCGACGACGCGGAACTGGAGTGGGAGTCCCCCGAGCCGGGCGCGTACGTCGTCAAGCTCCCGGGCACGCGCAAGCTCTTCACGACGCTCTCGCTGCGCGCCGGCCGCCACTCGCTCTCCCTCAACGCCTTCGTCATCCGGCACCCCGACGAGAACGAGCCGGGCGTCCACCGCTGGCTGCTCGAACGCAACCTCAAGCTGTACGGGGTGAGTTACGCGGTCGACGGCCTCGGCGACATCTACCTCGCCGGGAAGCTCCCGCTCTCCGCCGTCACGCCCGAGGAGCTGGACCGGCTCCTCGGCTCGGTCCTGGAAGCGGCGGACGGCGATTTCAACACGCTTCTGGAGCTGGGGTTCGCGTCGGCGATCCGGCGCGAGTACGAGTGGCGGGTCTCGCGCGGCGAGTCGACCCGCAACCTCGACGCGTTCAAGAACCTGACTCAGAAGCCTGTCGAGAACTGACCAGGAGCCAGCCGGTACTCGTCGCTACAGCTGTGACCGTACGTTCGAATCTTGGCGTTCGTGGCGCACGCCGAAGTTTCCGCATCCCGGTGTGCTTCTCCTCGGGACGATGGTTCTGCCCTGGATCGAGTCTGAGGTGAGGCAATGCGGCGTGCAGTAGTAGGGGTCGATATCGGTGGGACGAAGCTGCTGATGCTCGCGGAAGGGAAGGATCTTGGAACACCGATCACTCGGCGCCTGGCTACCGGGCCCTCGACCGGTCCTGCGGACATCGAAGCTGCCGTCCAGGACTTCCTCTTCGACAATGCGCTGAATCCGTCGGCACTGGGGATCGCCGTTCCCGGGCTCGTCGAGAACGGCCAGGTCAGGATCTCCGACGTCCTGCCCCAGCTCACGGGCTGGCAGGGAATGCACTACGACGGCACCCCGCAGTTGCTCGTCAATGACATCCGAGGCGCTCTCGCACAGGAGACTGCCGATCTGCCGCATGCCTCATCCGTTGCGGTCATCGTCTGTGGAACCGCAGTGGGCTCGGCCTACCTGTGCGAGGGGCGGGTTGTCCGAGGCTCGCGAGGGTGGGCCGGTGAGATCGGCAGTCTGCCCCTTCCGACGCCGCAGGGCGTCAAACGGCTCGACGACCTCGCCGGCGGCGCCGCGATCGTACGTGCGGCAGGCAAGAAGCCCGAACAGATCCATGCCGCGCTCACCACAGGTGATCCTCGGACACAGCGCATCGTGCATGCTGCCGGCGAAGCGTTCGGACTGGCCATCGCCTCATTGGTCAACATCCTCAACCCCGACGTGGTCCGGATCGCCGGCGGAACCCTCGGATATACGGGTTACTGGGACACCGCCATAGCGACGGCACGCACCCATGCCCTACCCGAGTTGTGGGACGTCTGCACCGTCGACCGAATCCAAGGCGCGGACCTGGTCGTCGTCCGAGGCGCCATGCGTCTCGCCGCCGCAGCCCGCGATGGTCAAGCATGGGTCAGGCAATACGTCTGACCAGAGCGTCTGGGGATGCGGTCTACGTCCCCTACGATTGACCTCGCCTCCTCGCGCGGGCGCGCGGGGACTCTCCGTCCGCCCCGCTCATTGCATGAGCTGAGGCCACGGTGTTTCCTGGTTCCTCCCGGCGTTGCCGGGGTTGTGCGCTCTGCCCGGGCAATGCCGGGCCTTACGTGCGCTCCGCAGGCGTTTACCGCCGCCGTTACCGGCGCCGGGCCCCCGGTCCGGGGGTGGATGGTGATGGTGCAGAAGCCGCGAGGAGCCGACGGCCCTCGCGGCGGATGTTGCGGCCTGCATTCCAGTCCCGGTCGTGCCGGGTGTGGCAGTTCCTGCACGTCCAGGTGCGTACCCGAAGGGGTTTGGGTCCGTCACGGAATCCGCAGGCTGAACAGATCTGGGAACTCGGGAAGTCCCGGGCGACCTTGACGAAGGACCGGCCGCGCCGGTCCGCCTTGTACGAGCAGAACATCACGAACTGCGCCCAGCCGGCATCGTGAACGCTCTTCGCGAGCCTCGTTCTAGCCAGCCCCCGCACACTCAGGTTCTCCATGTAGACGGCTTGGTTCTCGCGCGTCAGTTTGTGGGACCACTGATGGTGGAAGTTGCGGCGGCTGTCCGCGACCTTGGCGTGTGCGCGGGCGACCCGGATACGGGCCTTGTCCCGGTTGTTCGACCCCCTCTGCTTACGTGACAACTGACGCTGCCGCTTTTTGAGCTTCTTCTCCGCTCGATGTAGGTACTTCGGCGAGGCGATGTGCGACCCGTCGGCCAGGACGGCGAACCTGGTGAGGCCCAGATCGATGCCCTGGTCCCCATCGGCTGGCGGGAGGATGTCGGCAGCGGGGTCGGTTTCGACGACGAAGGAGACGAAGTACCTGTCAGACCGGTCCTTGATCAACGTCACCGACGACGGGGCAGATGGCAGATTCCTGCTCCACCTGATCTCGATGTCCCCGATTTTGGGCAGCCGAAGCCTGCCTTCGTTGGTGATGGACCACCGGTCGGATCGGGTGAACCGGGCCGCAGCCGCCTTCGATCAGCTGTGCGCGCGCACTGTGGAGGGGATCAAGGAGAAGGAGCCGCGCACACTGGCGTACGTCAGCCACATCCCCGTCGAAGAGCCGCTGGTCAGAGTCTTCTACGAGCTGTATGTGGACCAGGCGGCGTTCGAGGCGCATGAAGCGCAGGAGCACACCCGAAGGTTCCTCGACGAGCGGGGCCAGTACCTCGCGGGTGTGGAAGTGACGTTCCTGAACGCGGTCACCGGAAAGGTGGCGAAGTAGTCGTGTCATCGGAGAGACAGCAGGCCTTCGGTAAGCAGGTGGCCGAACTGCGAAGGCGTCGCGGTCTCACTCAGGGCGAACTGGCGGTTCTGATCGGGCGCACGGCGAGTTGGGTGTCGCAGGTCGAGCGAGGCATCCAGCCGGTGAACCGCCTGGATGTACTGAGACTCCTCGCGGATGGTCTCGGTGTGGCGCTTCATGAACTGCAGCCAGACGCACCTCGACCGCCTGGCATGGATACGGTGGGCGAGACCTCACCGAACGATCTGGATCAGGCGAGGCTGTTGATTTCGGGGCACTCCGCGCTCGACGTCCTCCTGAAGCCTCGTGAAGATGCGCGTCCCGAGCTTGTGTCAGAGCTGCGGGACGAGGTCGAACGGGTATGGGAACTCACCCACGCGGGGCGGCTCGCGGAGCTCAGCGTCGTGCTCGGGCCACTCGTGCCACGGCTTGAGCGGGTGTCCCGAACCGCTTCCGGGCAGCAGCGGTCGGAGGCGCATTCTCTGCTGGCCCGCACGTACCAGGCGTTGGCGGCGGCCTTCGTGCGACAGAACGAGGGGGATGCCGCTTGGGTCGCTGCGGACCGGGCGATCAGGGAGGCCGAGCTCGCGGGCGACCCGCTCGGAGTCTTCGTCGGCATCATTCGACTGGTTCACGCATTCGTGCGTCTCCAGCACTTGGATCAGGCCGAGCATGCCGCAGCTTCGGCGATCAATGTCCTTGCCGGCCATGCGGAGGCGGAAGAGACGGCGGTGGAGGAGCTGTCGGTCGTCGGCTCGCTGCATCTCGCGCTGGCGCTGGTGCATGCGCGTTCCGGTGAACGGGCGGCTGCTCGGAGGCAGATCAGCAAGGCCAGAGCTGCGGCAGCACGGATAGGGGCGGAGCGGAACGACTTCAATCTGGAGTTCGGTCCGACCAATGTCGAGGTCCAGGCGGTATCCACGGCAGTCGACTTGGGGGATGCCGGGGAGGCGCTCGAAATCGGCGCGGAACTGGATACGAGCGGACTGTCTGCCGAGCGGCGTTCACGGCTGCTCATGGACCTCGGCCGGGCTCACGCGCAGCGGCGTCAGCCGGGCGATGCACTCCAATGTCTTCTGGAGGCCGAGACGATTGCACCAGACCTGATCAGAGGGCACGTTGCGGCGCGAGGCGTCATCCGTGAACTGATGCTGATGGCCGGTCGTGGGGCTTCGCCGGAGCTGCGGGAGTTGGCTGATCGTGCAGACGCCATGGCGTAGCCGGAGCCCGGAGTCGGTGCGGCCGCGGAACCTGTACGAGGCCCAGCAGGCGCTCAGGGACCGGTGACGGCCGGGCGGGACCCGGCCGGTGTTCGGTACTGGCCCGGCGTCGTGCCGAACTCGCGGCGGAAGGCGTGCGAGAAGGCGTACGGCGTGCTGTATCCGACGCGGCGGGCGACCGTGGCCAGGGGGTCAGGGGTGTCCCGGAGCAGGGTGGCGGCGTGCGTCAGTCGCCACCACGTCAGGTACGCCATCGGGGGCCGGCCGACGAGCGCGGTGAAACGGCGGGCCAGGGTGGGCCGGGAGACACCGGCCTCGGCGGCCAGCAGGTCGTTGGTCCAGGGCGCGGCCGGGTCGGAGTGCAGCGCCCGCAGGGCGGCGGCGGTCACCGGGTCGCCGAGGACGGCGGGCCAGACGCCGTCCGTGCTCTCCGCCAGCCAGGACCGGATCATGTAGACGAGCAGCAGGTCGAGCAGGCTGGGCAGGGCGACGCAGGAGCCGGGCCGCCGCTCGTCGAGCTCGCCGCCGAGGAGGTCGACGGCGGCGCGGAGTTCGGGGTGGCGGCCGACGCGGTTCGGCAGATGGACGACCGGGGGCAGCTCGGCCAGGAGCGGGTGGGCGTGGCCGCGGTCGAGCCGGTACTTGCCGCAGAGCATCTCCACCTCGCGCTCGGGCGCGCGGAAGGCCGGCAGCGGCGGCTGCGGCAGCGTCCGGTCGGCCCACCGGGTGAACGACACGGCCCGCGCGACCGTCGCCGCGTCGGCGGGCGAGTCGGCGATGACGTGCCCCGTGCCGTGCGGGAGCAGGACGGCGTCCCCCGCGCCCAGCGCGACCGGAGCGCCGCCGTCGGGCAGCAGCCAGCAACTGCCCTTCAGGACGACGTGGAAGCCCGCCCCGTCGTACGGGTCCAGCCGGGCGCACCAGTCGCCGCCGACCCGCACGCGGTCGGAAGAGGGCCGCCCGACGCGTACGGCCGAGATCGCGTCACTCACCACGTCCATGGGAGGCAGCCTACGGCTCGTATCCCTCAGGTGTGAGACGTACGCGTATTCAGCGGAGCGGAGTGAGCATTGAGAAGCTCATCCTCGTCTCCTTAGTCTCGACGACATGAACACGGAGAGCGCGCAGCGCATCGCGCTGGGGGACGTCGAGATCATCCGGATCGTCGAGTGGCAGGGCCCGTTCGGCCCGGCCCGCGGCCTCCTCCCGGGGGTCGGGGCCGAGGTCTGGAAGGACAACGAGGAGTGGCTCGCGCCGGACCACTGGGCGCCGGACGGCGACAGCGCGGTCATGGCGCTGCAGAGCTGGGTGCTGCGGAGCGGGGGCCGGACGGTCCTGGTCGACACGGGGGTGGGCGACGGGCGCGAGCGGCCGCAGTCGCCGCACTTCCACCGGCGGCAGGGCGACTTCCTGGGCCGGCTGGAGCGGGCGGGGATCCGCCCCGAGGACGTCGACGTCGTCGTCAACACCCATGTGCACGCCGACCACGTCGGCTGGAACACCCGTGACGTCCAGGGGGAGTGGGTGCCGACCTTCCCGAACGCGGAGTACCTCGTACCGGCCGCGGACGACTTCCACTACGGCCCGGAGAACGGATACGGCAACGGCCTCCAGGAGGAGGACCGGCTCGTCTACGAGGACAGCGTCGCGCCGGTCCACCGCGCCGGCCAGGTCCGGCTGTGGGACGGCGTCCACCGCGTCGACGAGAACCTGACGCTGGAGTCGGCGCCCGGCCACACGCCCGGCTCGGCGGTCCTGCGGCTCGCGTCCGGCGGAGACAGGGCGGTCTTCGTCGGCGACCTGCTGCACAGCCCCGTACAGCTCCTCGAACCGTCCTGCGCCAGCTGCTTCTGCCTGGACCCGGACGGCGCGGCGGCGAGCCGCCGCCGGATCCTCGAACGGGCCGCCGACGAGCGGGAGCTGGTCGTGCCCGCGCACTTCGGCGGGGCCGGTGCCGCCGAAGTGCGCAGGGAGGGGAAGGGGTTCGGCCTCGTACGGTGGGCGGCGTACGGGACGGGGTGACGGGGTGACGGGGGCGCGGGGGTGCGGGGGACCGGGCGTCAGGTGCTGACGGAGGCGCGGGGGTGCGGGGGACCGGGCGTCAGGTGCTGACAGAGGCCTGCCCGGCGGCGTCGGAGGTACCGGTGCGGCCAGTGCCACTGCCGGCACTGGCGTCCGAGACATCGGCATCGGCGTCGACGTCGGCGCTCTTGGCCGGACGACGGGTCCCGCTCCCCACCTCCGGGGCATCGTCGTCCGCGAGGGCCTTCCGCAGCCGGATGGAGTACCCGACGGCGGCGATGACGCCGATCGCGGCGGTCGCCGTCCACAGGACGTCGGGGCCCGGCCCGTCGACGATCACGCCGGCCGCGATGGGGGCGATGAACCCGGCGACGGCCCAGGACATGCCCATGACGCCCTGGTAGCGGCCGCGGGCGTGCTCGGGGGCGAGGCGGGCGGTGGCGGCGGCGTTCGTCGGGACGTGGATCATCTCGCCGACCGTCCAGATGACCACGGTCGCGGCGAAGGCCACGGAGGAGCCCGCGAGGGCCGTGGCGCCGGTGCCGACGGCGAAGAGGAGCGCGGAGAGCGTCAGCAGGAGGACGGGGGAGCGCTTGTCGGTCAGCCTGTTGACGAGGAGCTGGAAGCCGACGATCACGATGCCGTTGACGGCGATGACCATGCCGAAGGAGGAGGGGGGCAGGCCCTGGGCGGCCATGGTCAGCGGGAGGCCGATCCAGGGGGCGGTGAAGACGAGGCAGACGAGGAGGTTGAGGAGGACGAGCGTGCGGAAGGGGGCGTCGCGGAGCACGGTCAGCATGCTGACCTTCTCCTCGGCGACCGGCTCGCCCCGCTTGTCGACGGCGGCCGCGGGGCGGGTCTCGGGGAGCCGCAGGAAGACGATGACGGCGCACAGGACGGTGGCGACGGCGTCGACGACGAAGAGGGTGCGGTAGCCGAGGAAGGCCGCGGCGCCGCCGCCGATGGAGGCGATGGCGAAGCCGAGGTTGAGGGCCCAGTAGTTGAGGGCGTACGCCCGGCGCACGTCGTGGGCGGGGACCATGTCGGCGATCGTGGCGTTGATGGACGGCCGGACGGCCTGCATGGCGACGCCCATGAGGAGGACGACGGTGGCGATGGCCCAGGCGCTGGTGACGACGGCGAGGGCGGCGGCGCAGGCGGCGGCGGCCAGGTGCATCGTGATCATGGTGGGCCGGCGGCCCCAGCGGTCGGTGAGGGTGCCGCCGATGGGCGAGCCGGCGACGCCGCCGAGGCCGTGGAGGGCGACGACGAGCCCGGCGAACCAGGCGGAGTGCCCGAGCTCCTGAGTCAGGTACAAGGACAGGAAGGTCAGGACGAAGGCCCCGGTCCGGTTGACCAAGGTCGACAGCCAGAGCCACCAGAAGCCCTGGGGGAAGCCGGAGACCGTCGCGTGAGCTGATCGTCTGAGCGAGTCGATGGACATGTGTGGCCGGCCCCTTGCTGTCTGTAAGCCCCTGTCACGGCTCTCGTAACTTACGGATCTCAGGTGCCGGACGCCAGCGAATTGACGACGCGTGTCAATCGTCGAGGGTCGATTAGGCTCGGGCGCATGGCCGACGCACCGTACAAGCTGATCCTCCTCCGCCACGGCGAGAGCGAGTGGAACGAGAAGAACCTGTTCACCGGATGGGTGGACGTGAACCTCACCGCGAAGGGCGAGAAGGAGGCGACGCGCGGCGGCGAGCTGCTCAAGGACGCCGGCCTGCTGCCCGACGTGCTGCACACCTCCCTCCAGAAGCGCGCCATCCGCACGGCGCAGCTCGCGCTGGAGTCCGCGGACCGCCACTGGATCCCGGTCCACCGCTCCTGGCGGCTGAACGAGCGCCACTACGGCGCCCTGCAGGGCAAGGACAAGGCCCAGACGCTCGCCGAGTTCGGCGAGGAGCAGTTCATGCTGTGGCGCCGCTCGTACGACACCCCGCCGCCGGCGCTCGCCGACGACAGCGAGTTCTCGCAGGCGAACGACGCGCGCTACGCGACGGTCCCGCCGGAGCTGCGCCCCCGGACGGAGTGCCTGAAGGACGTCGTCGACCGGATGCTCCCGTACTGGTACGACAGCATCGTCCCCGACCTCCTCACCGGTCGCACGGTCCTGGTCGCGGCCCACGGCAACAGCCTCCGCGCCCTGGTCAAGCACCTGGACGGCGTCTCGGACGCGGACATCGCGGGCCTCAACATCCCGACGGGCATCCCCCTGTCCTACGAGCTCGACGAGAACTTCAAGCCCCTCAACCCGGGCGGCACGTACCTCGACCCGGACGCGGCGGCGGCGGCGATCGAGGCCGTGAAGAACCAGGGCAAGAAGTAGCCCTGAGAGGCAGCCCTCAGCCATTGAAGGATGCCCCCTGCCTGCTGGTTCTCAGCGGGTAGGGGGCCTCTTGGTTTCGGTGCCGCCCTGTGCGGTGCCGCCGTGGCGGTGGAGGTAGGCCAGGACGGCGCGGACCCGGCGGTGGCCGCTGTCGCCGGCGGACAGGCCGAGTTTGAGGAAGACGCCGCCGACGTGTTTGTGGACGGCGTTGTCGGTGACGAAGAGCCGCTGGGCGATCGTGGCGTTGTCGTGGCCCTCGGCCATCAGAGCCAGGACCTCGCGCTCGCGAGGGGTGAGGGCCACGACGGGATCGCCGCGGACGGCGAGGAGCTGGGCGATGACCTCGGCCTCCACGACGACCTTCCCGGCTTCGACACCCCGCAGGAGTACTACCGGCACCGCTACGACACCTACACCCCCGAACAGATCGTGGCCCGGTCGATGAGGCACCACCCGGACTTCCCGCCCGGCACCGGCTGGAGCTACTCCAACACCGGCTACGTCGTCCTCGGCATGATCGTCGACAAGGTCACCGGTCGCCCGTGGCCGGAGGAGGTCGAGAGCCGGATACTGAAACCGCTCGGCATGCACCGCACCTACCTGTCGGGCACCACGTCCACCCTCCGCCACCCGCACGCCCACGGCTACCAGGTCTTCGCTTCCGGCGGACGGACCGACGTCACCGAACAGATCGTGCCCGACCTCGGCGGCTACGTCTCCACCACGGCGGACGTCAACCGGTTCTTCCAGGGGCTGCTGGGCGGCGAGCTCCTGTCCGCGGCGCGCATGGCCGAGATGCGGGACACCGTCCCGGTCGACGAGCGGCTCGCATCGATCTGGCCCGGCGGACGCTACGGCCTCGGCCTGGTCAACCGCCCCCTGACCTGCGGCGGCAGTTACTGGAGCCACGAAGGGGGCGAGGCCGGCTACATCACCCTGAACGGCGCCACCGGCGACGGCCGCCGCAGCGTCACCGTCTCCATGACCACCAGCTTCAACGACTTCGACACCACACTCCGTCAGCACAGGACCGCCAGCGCCCTCGTCGACCGCGCGCTGTGCGACACCTCAGGCGAGGGCGAGGGCGAGGGCGAGGGCGAGGGACCGACACAGTGACGGACGCGCGTCGGCGCTGCGCCGGAAGGGTGAGGGGGAAACCATACGGCTGGAGGCTCGCGCATACGGGACGGCCGGCGCGGTAGGTGTGCCGGTGACATCTTCCGTCTCACGAAACGAGAGTCCTCGTGCGTTTCCGGCACTCCGTCGCCGCCGCTTGCGGCGCCCTTGCCCTCACCGCCACCCTGGCCACGCCGGCCCACGCCGCCACCGGCGACTTCAGCTACCGGTACGCCAATCCGGGCGGCGAGCCGGGGTCCGTCACGCTCCACGACCCGGCGAGCGATGAGTGCATCACCATCCCCGAGGCCACCGACCCGGGCGCCTCCGGGCCCGCCTTCGCGCCGCACAACGACACGGACGAGTACGCGATCGTCTTCACCGAGCCCGACTGCTCCGGCGACTCCTGGACCCTGCGCCCCCACGGCCGCCCGGCCACGGAACGCCTCACGCTCCGCTCGGTCGTGTTCGTCCGCAACTAGGGCCTGTCCGGCGGTCGTCAGAAGTCGTCGCAGGCGCGGGCGCGGAAGTCCTCCACCGTCGTCGTACGGACACGGTCGTCGACCGTGTAGCTGACCTGGCCCGGGGAGAGTTTCTCCAGGTCCGCCAGGGTGAACGAGTGGTGATTCGTCGACCAGGAGTTGTCGCTGGTCGCCCCGTACAAGCTGTAGAGCTGCCCGGGCCGCAGAGCGTGCGGGCGGGCGTCCGGCGTCCAGCCGGCGTCCCCCGTCTCGCTCGTCAGGCGCCAGGACGTGAAGCCGGTGACGGGTTCGGCGGAGGACCAGGAGTCCGTGTACTCCGGTTCCACGGCGTCCGCCGTGGCCTCCGCGTCCGGGTCGCCGGCCGGCTCGTCCGGGTAGAACACCGCCGCGTCGATCCGGTCGTGGCAGACGAGGATCACCCCCAACGGCTCGCCGTCCGCCGTCACGGAGACGCCCGTGAAGCCGGCGGGCGGCACGCTGCAGCCGGCGAGCAGCGGCAGCACGGACAGGGCGACGGCGACGAGGAGCGCGGGGCGGGGCCGGGCGAAGGTCATGGCGACATCCTGGACCGCCGCGATATTCGAGGGCGGGCCTCGCACCGAATCGTTAGCGTTCCGGGCCATGAGCACGCCGCACCCCAGCCCGTCACTCCGCCTGGAGCGGGTCACCCCCGAGAACGTCGACGCCGCCCTGGACCTGCGCGTCCACCCCCACCAGGAGCGCAACGTCTCCCCCGTCGTGAAGTCCCTCGCCGAGGCGTACGCCTTCGGGGAGACCGCCTGGCCACGGTTGATCTTCGACGGGGACGAGCTCGTCGGCTTCCTCATGGCCTTCCTCGACATCCCGTGGAACGAGAAGAAGGACCCCACCGACATCCGCAGCGGCCTCTGGCGGCTCAACATCGCCGCCACCGGCCAGGGCAAGGGGTACGGGCGCTTCGCCGTCGAGGCGGTGCGCGACGAGCTCCGGCGCCGCGGAACGGAACAGCTGTACGTGACCTGGGAGCCCGGCGAGGACGGACCCGGCGAGTTCTACCGCCGGCTCGGCTTCCGTACGACCGGCGAACTCAGCGGCGGTCAGACCGTGGGCGTACTCGACATCTGACACGGCGGGAGGGAGGGGGCGGGGTCACCGCCCCGCCCCCTCCCTCACCGGTCAGCTGGAGCAGCCCCCGCACTGGCACGGCGAGCCCGACTGGCAGCCGCAGCCGCAGCCCGAGCCGCAGCCACAGGCGCCGAGGACGGGCAGGAACTCCGTCCCGCGCGGGGTGTCCTGCTGGGGATCGGTCGTCATAGGGGATTCGGCCATGGGGGTCCCTCCCTTTCGAGGCGCGCGTCGCCTCCCCCCATTGCATGCCCAATCGGACCGGCGCATCAACGGCGCATCGGAGCCCCGTGCGCCTGTGCGCCCTCCGCGCCCTGTGCGCCTACGCGCCCTCCACCGGAGCGTCCGCCGCCTGCAGCTCGTCCGCGTGCTCACCCGTGACCAGGTACACGACGCGCTTCGCCACCGACACCGCGTGGTCCGCGAACCGCTCGTAGTACCGGCCGAGCAGCGTCACGTCGACCGCCGTCTCGATGCCGTGCCGCCATCGGTCGTCCATCAGGTGCTGGAACAGCGTCCGGTGCAGCAGGTCCATCTCGTCGTCGTCCTGCTCCAGCTGGAGCGCCAGGTCGACGTCCTTCGTGATGATGACCTCCGCCGCCTTCGCCATCAGGCGCTGCGCCAGCTGCCCCATCTCCAGGATGGTCGCGTGCAGGTCGTCCGGCACCGCCGTGTCGGGGAAGCGCAGCCGCGCCAGCTTCGCCACGTGCTGCGCCAGGTCGCCCGAGCGCTCCAGGTCCGCGCTCATCCGCAGCGAGGTCACCACGATCCGCAGGTCCGTCGCCACCGGCTGCTGCCGGGCGAGCAGCGCTATCGCCCGAGCCTCCAGACCGTGCTGGAGGTCGTCGACCTTCTGGTCCGCCGCGATCACGCTCTCCGCGAGCTTCAGGTCCGCGTCGAGCATCGCCGTCGTGGCCCGCCCGATCGCCGATCCGACGAGTCGGGCCATCTCGACCAGGCTCTCGCCGATCGAGTCCAGTTCCTCGTGGTACGCGTCCCGCATGGTGGGTGTCCCTCTCTACGTGATGCTCCGGGGTCCGGGTGGGGCTTCGGACCCCCACGCTTCCACGTTCGGCCCCCTACGCGTCCGATTCCACCCCCTGATGTGAATCGGTACTTTCCTCCAGGTGAACTCTGGGCGTCACGGGCCCCCACCACCCTCGCAGCAAATGAATCACCACAGTCCGCACGGTGAACTCTGGGCGACGACTGTTCGAGCAGCCACTCGGACGGCTGGGAGAGTGTCCGTCGGGCCGCATAACCTGGAGGGCATGGACGTGAACGCGGCGGTCGCCGCATTGGCAGCGATCGCCGGCGTGTGCACCGGCGTGATCGCCATGCTGGCGTTCCGCTGGAGCGAGCGCGACCAGGCGCGGCCCACCAGAACCTCCCTGCACACCGACGCCGTGCTCCCGCCCGGCGTCGACACCGTGCTGTCCGTACTGCGCTCCTCCGCGGTCGTCCTCGACGAGAGCGACTCCGTGGTCAAGGCCAGTTCGGCGGCGTACGCCCTCGGCCTGGTCCGGGGCGGCAAACTGGCCGTGGAGCCCATGCTCAACATGGCCCGCGACACCCGCCGTGACGGGGAGATACGCCAGGTCGAGCTGGACCTGGCCCGGCGCGGCACCGGACGCGGCGAGGCCCTCGCCGTCTCCGCCCGGGTCGCCCCGCTGGGCTCGCGGCTGGTCCTGCTCCTGGTCGAGGACCTCACCGAGGCCCGCCGCATCGAAGCGGTACGGCGCGACTTCGTCGCCAACGTGAGCCATGAGCTCAAGACGCCCACCGGCGCGCTCTCCCTGCTCTCCGAGGCGGTCATGGACGCATCGGACGACCCCGAGGCGGTCACCCGCTTCGCCGGCCGCATGCAGATCGAGGCGACCCGCCTCACCAACCTCGTACAGGAGCTCATCGACCTCTCCCGCGTGCAGAACGACGACCCGCTGGAGGACTCCGAGCCGGTGTCCGTGGACGAGCTCGTCGTCGAGGCGATCGACCGCTCCCGGCACACCGCCTCCACCAAGCAGATCACCATGGTCTCCGGCGGCGCCGCCGACCTGCGCGTCTGGGGGAGCCGCGGCCAGCTCGCCGCCGCCCTCGGCAACCTCGTCGAGAACGCGGTCAACTACTCACCGGCCCACACCCGCGTCGGCATCGCGGCACGCAAGATCGCCGCGCCCGGCGGCGACCTGATCGAGATAGCCGTCACCGACCAGGGCATCGGCATCCCCGAAAAGGACAAGGAGCGCATCTTCGAGCGCTTCTACCGCGTCGACCCGGCCCGCTCCCGCGCCACCGGCGGTACGGGGCTCGGCCTCGCCATCGTCAAGCACGTGGCCGCCTCGCACGGTGGCGAGGTCACCGTGTGGAGCACCGAGGGTCAGGGCTCCACCTTCACCCTGCGGCTGCCCGAGGCGGGCTCCGCACGGGACCGCCGGCACGTCTCTTCTCCCACCCCAGATCTCATGACCGAACCGCTTCCCGCCCCGGAGGTCCTTCCGTGACCCGAGTGCTCGTCGTCGAGGATGAGGAATCCTTCAGCGACGCCCTGTCGTACATGCTCCGCAAGGAAGGCTTCGAGGTCGCCGTGGCGGCGACCGGGCCCGACGGTCTCGACGAGTTCGAGCGCAACGGAGCCGACCTCGTCCTCCTCGACCTGATGCTTCCGGGGCTGCCCGGTACCGAGGTGTGCCGTCAGCTGCGCGGCCGCTCGAACGTCCCGGTGATCATGGTGACCGCCAAGGACAGCGAGATCGACAAGGTCGTCGGCCTGGAAATAGGAGCCGACGACTACGTGACCAAGCCCTTCTCCTCGCGGGAGCTGGTCGCCCGCATCCGCGCGGTGCTCCGCCGCCGTGGAGAGCCGGAGGAGGTCACCCCGGCGGCCCTGGAGGCCGGCCCGGTCCGTATGGACGTCGACCGCCACGTCGTGACGGTCTCGGGCGGCAAGGTCGACCTGCCGCTGAAGGAGTTCGACCTCCTGGAGATGCTGCTGCGCAACGCGGGCCGTGTGCTGACCCGTATGCAGCTGATCGACCGGGTGTGGGGCGCGGACTACGTCGGGGACACCAAGACCCTCGACGTCCACGTGAAGCGTCTTCGCGCCAAGATCGAGCCGGACCCGGGCGCGCCGCGCTACCTGGTCACGGTCCGCGGCCTGGGCTACAAGTTCGAGCCGTAGACAAGCCGGCCGGCCCGCCAAGGTCGGCCAGTACGTACGTGTGAAGGGGCGCCCCCCACCGGGGGCGCCCCTTCACAC
>NZ_JBSGTX010000100.1:0-23385 GCF_053607625.1 Streptomyces sp. NPDC055103 | reverse complement strand
ATCGACCGGACCACCTACAAAGCCACCATCAGCATCACCATGCTCACGAGCAGCCCTTGACGCCCCGACCCCCGCCCTAACTGAACGGCGTTGGTTCTAGAACACGGCCCAGGTGACCACGTTGGGAGTTCCCGTCCCGAAGGGCAGACGTCCTGTGGCGGCGTAGGCGACCAGCGTGCCCCAGGCGAATATGTCGCCCTTGGGTCGACGGTACCGGTGCGGTAGCGCTCGGGGCTGATCCAACCGGGGGTACCGGTCATGGCACCGGTCCGGGTCACGGAGGTGCCGTCGGCGGCATTGCGATACCGAAGTCCAGGACTCGGGGGTCGGCCGGTGCGAGGATGACGTTTTGCGGTTTCACATCCCGGTGGACGTTGCCGGCGGTGTGGATGGCGGCAAGTGCCCAGGCGGTGCCGGAAGCGTTTGGAGGCGCAAGGGGGGGCCAATACTGGGCGGCTGCGCCATAGCCTGGCGAACCCGGGGCGATCGAAGCCGCAGAGGCAGGCCTCGCGTCCACTTCTGGCCCTCGTCCTCACTTGTCCGCGCGCCGCCTGCCCATCGCGCCGGAGACATTGCTGCCGGTACTGCCCGTCACCCTGGTACGGAGCTGGTCACGGCGCTGACGAAGGCGGTGGCCAGCTGGTACGCCCATGTGCGGGAAGGCGCGTGGGGCGCCGGGGACGACTACGGGCCGGTACGGCACTCATGGCACGCGGCGAGTTCTCATGCACGGGTCTGGAACTTGGTCTTCACCTCTGGGCGGAGTGATCGGGCCACTTCCGGGTCGAAGGGCTCGGTGCTGGGGGTGAGCATCGCTGCGGCGGCCACGGCCACCCCCAGCGCGCTGGCGCTGACGGGATCGTCGCCGGCGGTCAGCCGTGTGGCGATGGCGGCCACCATGCCGTCTCCCGCCCCGGCATCGCTCAACGGCTCGCCGGGCAGCGGTGGCGCGTGCAGCTCGGTATGACCGTGGCCGGTCGAGCACACCGCGCCCAGCGCTCCCACCGTGGTGACGGCGACTTCGGCTGCTCCTGTGGTGAGCAGGTGCTCGTTGACGGCTCGGGCGTCGTCGAGGCTGAGGATGTCCCGGCCGGTCAGGCTCGCGGCCTCTGTCCGGTTGCATCTGAGGAGGAAGACGCCTTCCGCGAGTGCTCCGCTGAGTGCCGGCCCGGAGGTGTCCAGGATCAGCCGGGCTCCGGCTTCCTTGATGCGGCGGGCGACGACCGCGTAGAAGTCGGCGGGCAAGCCGCCGGGCAGGCTGCCGCTGGCCACGACGTACGGGTGATTGCCGGCGGCTTGCTCCAGGGCGTCGAGGCACCGCAGTCCCTCGTGTTCGCGCAGTCGCGGGCCGGGCGGCACGATGTGGTAGCTGTGGCGCGATGCGGTGTCGAACAGCACGAGTGCTTCGCGGGTCTCGTCCTCGATGTCGACGGCGACGTGGTCGACGCCTTCTTCGTCCAGCAGTCGGTTCAGGCGCAGGCCGACCTCGCCTCCGGAGGTATGGACGGCGGTGGCCCGTCCTCCGAGCCGTACGACACCACGGGCGACGTTGATCCCTCCGCCTCCGGCGGCCACCGACCTGACCCGGGCACGGTTCTTGCCGATGCCCGTCAGGTGCCCGACCTCCCAGGCGAGATCGACGGTGGGGTTCATCGTGAGGGTGAGCACGGACGGCCCGGCGGCCGTACTCCGCAAGCCCGTTGCACTGCCGGTCTTCCTGGCTGGGGTGGGGGGCGGTGCTGCGGGGGCGCTCATCGTGGTACCCGGGTGGTCGCGCCCATCCGGGCTCGGCGTGCCGTCTGCTGGACATGGCCTTGCGTCATCGCGCCCACCTCCGCGGACAGGGAGACAACTCGCTTCCCATGCTGGGGCAGCGCGAGGTCACCCGCATACCGGCCCGGCCCGCACCGCCCCGTTTCCGGTACTGAGAGCCCCGACCCCGGCGCCGGGAAGGCGGACCGTAGCGGACTGTTGTCCGGACCCTTCCCGTTCAGACGTTCGGCCGGGCTGTCGCCGGGCTGGTGCGGGGTGGTGGCGGAGCCAGCGGTAGGCGGTCAGTTTGATGCGGCCGTTGATGAGGAACCAGAGCAGCGCGTGGGCCCATACACCCCCTTCCCCGCGGGCCCAGCCGAGCGAATGGCCCTTGGCTTGACGGGGCACAGGTGTCCGAACTGGAGGGCGTGTTTCCTGCGACGTGTTCCCCATGACCGCGGGGCCTGCCCCGGCGGCTGGCAGCGGATTGCGCCGACCGGTGGAAGCCCGCTGGCCGCCGGCGCCCTGTGCGGTCACGCTCGACACAGGCAGGGGAGTGTCGAAGCCGCTCACCTGCAACTCACCGCCGACGAGCGGGACGAGACGCGAACCAGGAGGACGCCTTCATGGACATGCCTGTCGTGAACGAGTGTGCGGTCGGGGACTGCGCCTACAACCGGGATCACGGCTGCCACGCCCTGGCCATCACCGTGGGAGACCCCGGGCCCGGGCACGCACACTGCGACACCTTCTTCACCGCACCGTCCAAGGGCGGAGACCCGACCGCCACCGGTCGTGTCGGCGCCTGCAAGATGTCCGACTGCCGGCACAACAGCGACCTCGAATGCCGTGCCCCGGGTATCACCGTCGGCTACCAGCAGACCGATGTCGACTGCCTGACCTACGCACCCGCCTGAGCCGGCGGTCGTGGCCGCATGGACGACGCCGTACCTGCGTGCACGGCTCCCGAGCTTTCCGGCGTTCCTCGGGCAGCGTCCTCCCTGACGCCATGTCAGTCGCTCGATCCCGCGCCTGCCTTGTGATCCGGAAATATCCCTCTCTGGCCAGCTTGCCTCAAGTGCGCCTTCCCGTGTTCGACCGGGTCAGACCTGCGGCGTCCTGGAAGCGAGTTCTCTCCCTCTGTGGCTGACGCCTACCCACACTGGGTGCGCGGAAGGGCGGTGTCGGAGCTGAGGCACTGCAACACGAATGGCGGCATGACCGAGGTCACGCCGCGGTTGGTCAAGGCGGAGACTGACGTGCAGCGCCTCGTCGAGGCGAACACGGAGGCGCTGCCGGGGGGCCGGTTCCCGGCGTCCGAGTACAGCACGGGACCGGTCCACGCCGGCCGGATCGACTCGCTGGGGCTCGACGCGAGCGGGGCTCCCGCCGTCGTCGAGTACAAGTGCGGCACGGTCCGGGCGCCCTATACCTTCGACCGCAAGCAGGAGGACGGGGAGAACGCCTTGTAGCGATCTGCGCAAGGCGTGATCCGGGGAGGATGGCGGCGGGCCGATTTCCCGGAGGCCGTCGAGCAGGCTCTGCATGCGTGTCAGCGATCTCCGTGTGCGGCCGCTCCGCGTGCACGGGATCGGCGATACGCCCTCCGCGGCCGGCACAGCGGGCGGATCGGCGTCGCTCGAAAGGCCAGTTCTCGTCGACCATCGGCAGCCGCTTGAGGTGCCCGCCGCCCACGGCCCTCCGCTGCCGCTGCGCCCTCTGGGTCCCGACGATCCGATGGTGCCGCCAACTTTTCCCGTACGGCAAGGGCCGAAAGGGGGGCCGTCGAGGCCCGGACGGCCCTGGTCGGAGCACTCGGCGCGTGCTTTCCTGAAGGTGAGGAGAGGTCCTCCTGGAAAGACGCGGAGGAGCGGACTTTCGAGCCGCGCACCGCGCAATCAGGATCCGCGAGAAGCGGATGGGCCCCTCCTCCCGTCGTTCCCGCGTAGTGACGTCCGGGCGGACCACGGCCGGGACCGACCGGCCCTACCCCGCCTCCCCATCCCGTGTGAGTGTGGCAACAAGGCATCTCACATCCCGAAAGGCGGTGGGGGCCATGGAGACGCCCCTCGTGGTCGGAGTCGACGGTTCCGACGCCAGCCTCACGGCGACCGACTGGGCCGCGGACGAAGCCGTCCGTCTGGGAGTCCCGCTGCGTATCGTGAACGCCTCGCGGTGGGAGTGGTACGAGGGCTCTGTGCCGGCCTGGAGTCTGAATCGCCCTTCCGGTCAGGTGCTCGCCGAGAACATCGCCGCCACCGCGGCCGAACGCGCCCGGCGTCGCGCCCCGGGCCTGAAGGTCACGACGGACGTCCTCGTCGAAGACGCGGCGAGCGCTCTGGTGAAAGAAGGACGCTCGGCCGCGGCGGTCGTCGTCGGATCCCGGGGCCGCAGTGAGCTCGCCGATCTCCTGCTCGGCTCCGTCGGACTCATCGTGGCGGCCCGCTCCCACGGTCCTGTCATCGTCGTGCGCGGCGATCGGCATGCCCTGGAAGCGCGCCATCAGAGAGTCCTGCTCGGTATCGGCGAGCACGACGTGGACTCGCCGGCCGTCCGCTTCGCCTTCCGTGAAGCCGCTCTCCGGCAGGCCGAACTCGACGTCGTCCGCGCCTGGCGGCGCCCGGCCCACGAACCGGTCGATCATCCCTTGCTCACCGGGGGTGCCTCGCACTACGAGGAGCAGCAGGCGACCATGCTCCTCGACAAGGCCGTGGAGGCTGCTGTCCGGGCCTATCCGGAGGTGCGGCTGCGGCGCACCACGGTCGAGGGCCCGGCGCACAAGACGCTCGTCGCGCGGTCGGTGGCGGCGGACCTGCTGGTCGTCGGAGCACGGCGCCGCGAGGGCCACGTCGGCATGGAGCTGGGCAGGGTCGCCCATCGGGCCCTCCACCACGCCGCCTGCCCGGTCGCCGTCGTCCCGCAGGGCCACGGCGCTCCGACCGGGGGTGAGCGGTGATGACCGGCGCCACCCCGCACGCTCGCGGCGACATCGGACGCCGGGTCGCCGCCCGGCGTGAGGCTCTCGGCCTGACCAGGGAAGAAGTGGCCGAACGCGCCGGTTCGGCAACGAGCTACATCCAGTACGTGGAGGAGCAGGTGGCCACGCCTGGCATCGCCTTCATGGCCCGCCTCGCCAACGCCCTGGAGTGCACCGTCCAGGACCTGACCGGGTACTCGGCCGACCTGCCGGAAGGCACCGGCCGGGCAGGACGCGATGCCCGGCTCACCGAGCTGGACGAGCCGGAGTGCTGGCGCCTGCTCGGCACCCACGGAGTCGGGCGGATCGTCTTCACCACCGAGGACGGACCCGCGGCCTTCCCCGTCAACTATCAGATCGATCACGGGGAGGTCGTCTTCATGACGGCGCCGGGCGCGGCGGTGGTCCGTACGGACGGGAAGGAGATCGCCTTCGAGACCGACCACGTGGACGAGGCCTTCAGCCAGGGCTGGAGCGTGCTCGTCGTGGGCCGGGTCCGCCGCGTCACCGAAGCGTTCGCCACCCGACGGCTGCAGAACGCGATGTACACCGGCCCGTGGGCGGGGGAGGGGCGGGACGTGGTCATGGCCCTGGCGCCGCGTCGTGTCACCGGCCGACGCATTGTCGTGGAGGGCGCTCCCGGAGCCGAGGGTCATACGGACGGCCCGGCGTAGCGGTCCGGCGCGGCGGGGCGCCGGGCGGGGCGGGGCGAGGCGCCGGGGCGGAGACGTCACGATGCCTGGAGGCGTTCGCCATGTCCCGCAGCAACCGTCCGGTGCCCGTGCGAGGGCGAGAGGGGGTGCTCGGCCATTCGTCGAGGTGGACGACGAGGAGTGGCAGCTCGCGCAGGACCGCTGTCTGTGCGGCCCAGTCCGCCGCGGCGATTCTTTCCAGCGAGCCTGACCGATGCCGACCTGCGCCGGCATGGCGGACTTCCTGCGTGGTGCCGGTGCGTGCGGGGTTCGGCGTCCTGCAGGAACGATCCGCGATCAGGGGGCTGACAGGGGCCGAAAGGGACGGAAGGGCCCATTCGCGGGCATCCCGAAGTGGTGCCAGCGTGGAAGGTGTCGCACCTGGGAGCGGGCGTATCACCGGCCCTGGGACGTACTGCCGAGGAGGAGCGATGAGCAGTGACTTCCCCGTCCACCCGGAGCTCGGCCACGTAGTCGTGGGGGTGGACGGTTCCCCGTCCGCCCGGACGGCCGTCCTGTGGGCCGCCGCCGAGGCGGCGCGGCGCGGCCGGTCCCTGTACCTCGTGCACGCCGCCGATACCGACCGGCGCGCCGTGTTCGTCCGCGAGGAGACTCTTCAGGCGATACGGGAGGCGGGTCGTGACCTGCTCGACGAGACGGCCGCCGCAGTGGAGAAGGATCACCCCGATCTGGCCGTGGTCAAGGAACTCAGCAAGCTGGAGCCGGTCGCGGCACTCAGCGCGACCGCCGGCCGCCGGGGCACGATCGTGGTGGGGAACCGGGGCCTCGGCGGGTTCGCCGCGCTGATGCTCGGATCGGTCGGACTGGGTGTCGCCGCCCGAGCCACCGTTCCGGTGATCGTCGTGCGCGACCACGGGGACCGGCCGGAGACAGGCACGGTCACCGCGGCCGTGCACGGCGCATCCGACCTCGGCTGGCTGCGCGTCGCGGCGGCCGAGGCCGAAGCACGCAAAGCCTCGCTGAGACTGCTGAGCGTGTGGAACGTGCTCACCCACGTCGGCAGCGTCGCCACCATGCTCGACGACCTGGACGAGATCGCCCAGACACGGGTCCAGGAGGTGAGGGAGATCGCCGATCTCCTCAGACACTCCCACCCGGACCTTGACATCACCCACCACGTCGAGACGGGCACCAGCACCCCGGGCATCCTGATCGACGCCAGCGCCCACACGGACCTTCTCGTGATGGGCACCGAGCACCGTGCCCTGGGCGTGGCACCGGCCCTCGGACGGGTCGCCCACGTCGTTCTGCACCACGCTCACTGCCCCGTGCAGATCGTCCCGTCCGACTTCACGGACTGGCAATACCGGGAGGAGCAGTGAACGAGATCGTGCACGGAGTCGATCCGCGCGATCCGTCGATCCCCGCGCTCGTCTGGGCCGCCGACGAAGCAGTACGCCGCGGACTGCGGCTGCGCCTCGTCGTCGCCGTGCCTCCGGTCCACGACCGGCTCCGTTACGACGTGGGCGGTCACCTGAGCACTCTGCGACTCCGGGCCGACTCGGCACTCGCCAACGCCGAGGACCTGGTCCGCGAGCTGCACCCCGGACTGCCGACCCAGGCGGAACTCGCCGACGGCACCCCGGCGGAGGTCCTCACCGCCAGGACGCCCCACGCCGATCTGGCCGTGGTCGGCTCACGGCACCTCGGCCGGGTCGCCGAGGTCCTCAGCGAGGGGTCCGTGGTCGTCCCGCTCTCCGCGCGCGCCGAATGCCCCGTCGTCGTGGTCGGGGAACCGGAGCACACCGCCGTCCATCCGCCGTTCATCGTCGTCGGCGTGGACGGCAGCAGCGGCTGCCGGGCGGCCGTCGCCTTCGCCGTGGCGGAGGCGAGCCTGCGCGAGGCACGACTGCGCGCCCTCTGGGCGTGGTCCCGCCCTCTGCTTTCCCGCGACGACGTCGCCCAGGGCCTGTCCGAACGCCGCCGGCTGCTCGCCGAGTCGGTGGCCGGCTGGGCCGAGAAATATCCGGATGTCGACATCGAGCAGGAGATCGTGCGCGGCCACCCCGTCGAAGAGCTCACTCGCGCCTCCCGGCAAGCCCTTGCGCTCGTCGTCGGCCGAGGGGGCCATGGCAGCGACTCCGCCACACGGATCGGCTCCACGGTCCACGGGCTCCTGCACGGAGCTGCCTGCCCCGTCATCACCGTCCCACCGCCCCGGGCGACAGGGACCGCCGGCACCGCGCACGGGGCCGACCGGACCCAGCCGCGCACGGACCGTCCGGCCCCTTCCGATTGATCCGCTCGGCACTGGGGTGGCCCCCTTCCCAGAGGGAGCGTGGGAGGACGACAGCCCCTCGGACCGAGGTCCGGGCCCCGGAGAGGTGAGGACGATGCAGCAAGCACAGCCGGATCAGCCGTCGGCCGCAGCCGCCCCGTCGGCCCAGTCCCCTCGACCTGCGGACGCCGTCCGGACGCCCGCTTCCGTACTGAAGCCTCGGCCCGAGCCGCGGAAGACATCGTGAGCGCCATCAAGGAACCGGAGTCCAGGGTCGTGCCGTTCACTGTGCTCGGCCGGAAGGATGTCGGCCGGGTCGGCGGCAAGAACGCCTCCCTGGGGGAGTTGACCGGGACCCCGCCGTCGTCCGCAGCATCGGGCTCCTCGCCGCACGCGCGCACGCGGCCGACCGCCCGGTCGGCCTGTGCGGCCGGCGGCCCAGCGACGACCCCGGGTTCACCGCGCTCCTGGTCCGCGCCCGGCTGGACTCGATCTCGGTCGCGCCCGACAGCTTCGGTACCGTGAAACGGACCGTGGCGGAGGCAGAGGCCGCCCTCGACGACGTCGTCGAGGCCACGTGGTACGGAGATCCCTGGTGACCGGGACCCGCACAGTTCGGGACAGGGTGTGCCACGCTCAGTGACGTATGCGACGGCCTCTCATGCCATGCCGTCGACTGGGTCACCGACGCGACGTGGGCCGTTCGGCCCCGTCCCGGGCCGAGTACGTGGGGGGATGCACGGCCGAAGAACCATCGCCAGACCTTCCTGGCCTGGCAACGGTGGTCACACGCGAGGGTCATCCGCGACGTGGCGGCGCCCCCGCCAGCGCGTTCGGCGGTCCTGTCCCCGCCGTCGCCGACCTCAGTCGTCGTACCGCAGCCGGTCGACGACACCCGCGACGCCGTCCACGCTGCCGCACAGCCGCATGACCACCGGCGTCAGACTGCGGCGCGGCAGAACGCCACTGAGGGTCACGATGCCGTCGGCGACCTCGACGTTCACGGCGGAGGGAGACAGACGCAGGGTGTGGGTGAGGACGTCCTCGACGATCTCCTCCTGGATCGCGTGATCGCGCCGCAGGAAGAGCTGGACCAGGTCACTGCGGCTCAGCACGCCCAGGACCGCTCCCTGCGCGTCCACGACCGGCAGCCGCTTGACGCCCTGCCGTTCCATGACCCGGACCGCGCGCACCACGCTCCACTCGGGCCGTGCCACCACTGCGGGGCTCGTCATGAGTTCCCCGGCGGTGCTTCCTCCACCGCCGTCCGCCTGGCGGCGGACGAGATCGCGTTCGGAGACCACGCCGAGCGGGTGGTTGGCCTCGTCGACGACGCACACGGCGGTGATGTCGAACTCGTCGAGCAGCCGGGCGATTTCCTTCAGGGAAGCGTCGGGGCGGACGCTCACCGAGGTGGGGGTCATCAGATCGGCGACGCTGCGGTGCCTCATGGCGTGTCACTCCCGGTCGTGGCGGCGATGCGCCGCCTCACGTTGTCCGTCAGGGCCGCCAGACGCTGCGACACGGAGGCCACCGGTGCCTGCGGTCCGTCGATTCGGCGCGCCGCCTCCGGTACCTGTTCGAGGTCCGTCTCGAAGCGGGTGCGCTCGGAGGCGAGGGAGGGACGCGGCCCGATTCTGCGACCGTTCCGCATCACGGTCCGTAGCAGTGGCTCCGCGCCGGCAGGGACCGGCTCGTCGCACAGTCCGACGATGTCCAGGAGGTCCGGTCGGCGGAAGACCTGCTTGGGTGCGGGGGCCGTGACCTTGTGGGACGACAGCTTCATGACCGGTCGTCCGTCGTACGCGACGAGCTTGTAGGCCGCGTCAAGGTACGGGGCGTCGGCGGAAACGCCCACCTTCGTGCCCACGGCGTACACGTCGATCGGCGCCCTGGAGCGTACGAGGGCGTCGACCGCGTATTCGTCGAGGCCGCCGCTGGCGATGATCCGCACCCGTGGCAGTCCCGCCTCGTCGAGGAGGACGCGGGCGCGCCGCGCGAGCGAGCCGAGGTCGCCGCTGTCGAGACGGATCGCGCAACCGTCCGGAGCTCCCAGCTCGTCCAGGACGCGCGCGGCGGTCCGGGTGCCGCGCTCGGTGTCGTACGTGTCGACGAGCAGCGTGACGGGCCCGGGGTGCGCCCGGGCGAAGGCGCGGAAGGCATCGAGTTCGTTCGGGAACGCCTCGATGTACGAGTGGGCCATCGTGCCGGACGCGGGGACTCCGTACCGGACGGCGGCGGCCACGTTGCTCGTGCCCGCGAACCCCACCAGTGCTCCGAGGCGTGCCGAGGCCATGCCGGCCTGCGGGCCGTGGCTGCGGCGCAGCGAGAAGTCGATCACCGGACATCCCGAGGCCGCGAGCACACAGCGGGCGGCCTTCGAGGCGACCGCGGTCTGGTGGCAGACCAGGGAGAGCAGATACGTCTCGACGAGCTGTGCCTGCGGAAGCGGCGCGGTCACCTCCAGGAGCGGCTCGCCGGCGAGGACGATCGTTCCCTCCGGTACGGCCCGCACCTCGCCGTCGAAACGGAGCCCGACGAGCGGATGCAGGTCCTGCTCCCGGCGGTGCAGCACTTCGGCGAAGTCCCTGACGTCCGCCGGGCCGACCGTGAAGCCCGAGAGGTAGTCGAGCGCGGGCTCCAGACCGGCGGCGACGAGAAACCCCCGCTCCGGCGGCAGCTCCCGTACGAAGAGGCTGAACGTGGCAGGTGATCGCATGCCCTCGCGGAGGTAGGACAGGGCCATGGTGACCTCGTAGAGGTCGGTGGTCGTCACGTTCGACACGCCACTCAGCTCCCGTCGTGTCCGTACGCTGCGGGGCGGTACCGCACATCGACGGGGCCGTCCACCCCTGGCTCACTTCGCGTCGTTCTCAGGGTGTTCATGGCGTGCCTCCTGGGGTTGACCCTCCAGCTCCGTCGACCGGAGGAGGATTTCGCTCAGACGAAGTCGAGCACGTCCGCCACCGGTCTGCGGGGCGTGGCCTGTCCAGCGGCGCCGTATCCGATGCGGATGATCATGTGCACGTAGCCCACCGTCGAGCGGGGATCGCGTGTGACCGCCCGCAGCTCGGGCCACTCCAGTGGTTGGGAGATCACGGATGTGGCGAGGCCGTCCAAGGTGGCCTGGAGCAGTACGCGCTGCATCGCCTGGCCGGCCCGTAGCCAGTCCGCGGGCCGGTCGTCCTCGGTGCCGAGCAGGAGGATCTGCGGCCGCTCCTCGAACCGCGCCGATTCGCCGCCCGTGACGCGCCATGGCGCGTCGAACTCCCGTACGGGGGCACTCGTTCCGTGCTGCGGTGACCCGATGGCATTGGACGGGATTCCTTCGGGCATCGAGCCAGGCCTGCCGGCCCCGGTGTGGGCCCAGGAGGCGAGCTCGGCACGCAGACCCGTATCCATGGCCTCGAACAGCGCGGAGTCGTGTACGAGGTCGAGCACGGTGTCGGTGTGCCAAGGGCCGGGTGTGAGCAGCCGGCTGCCTTCGAGCAGGGCAGCGGACCGCAGCGCGTCGAGAACCGCCTGCGGGACGCGTTCGTCGGTGTAAGGGAAGCGGGTGGTGTGGCGGCGGCGCAGCACCGGCTGAAGGACGGCGAGGGCGTCGTCCATGACGGGATCGGTGGCCTTGTGGAGCGTCACCTCCGCGAGGAACAAGGGGCTGTCGGGGTCGGGCAAATGCCGTACGGACGTCCCCCAGCCCCGCCAGGCCGCCCCCACCCGCATGCTGAAGACGGCGGCACCGCACCCCAGGTGGAGGGCGCGGTGCTGAGAGTCGGCTTTTGGCAGGGTACGCGCGGGGTCGCCGTACACCTCGATGGTCTCGCCGTTCACCCGGTGGAGGAATCGCCACGGCTGGGCGTTCTGCAGGGAGGGGGCGGTCACCGCGTCCTCGACGAGCGAGGTCACCAGCGCCGCGTCGGGACGTTGGAGCGTCATGGCGGTTCGTCCTCTCCAGTGGTGGTTCGCTACGGAACCGGCGAGGTGGTCACCACCCCTCACCTTCCGCGTGACTGCTGTCGCTGGAACAGGGCCGAACGGTCCTGGGCCGTGGCCGAACGGTGCCGGCGTTCCGGAGGGCGGCGGGTGCAGCGGTCTGAGGAACCTTGCCGAGCGCGCGGCAAACCTTGGGCGGTGAGCTGTCGGTGTCGCTGAGAAAGCCGTCCGGCACCCGGCTGGACGGTAGGTGTTGCCGGCTACGGTGACTGTCGGCGTCAGAGGGGTGGCGCGTCGTGCTCGTGTGCCTGGGCGGCGATCACCGCGGCTTGTACGCGCCGCTCGACGCCCAGCTTGCCGAGGAGACGGGAGATGTGGTTCTTGACCGTCTTTTCCGACAGATACAGACGCTTGGCGATCTCATGATTGGTCAGTCCCTCGCCGACCAGGTCGAGCACCGCGTGTTCGCGCTCCGTCAGCACCGCCAGGCGTTCGTCCTCCGGCAGCTTCCCGGCCTGAGGGCCGCGCAGGGTGCTCATGAGGCGAGCCGTGGTGGCTGGATCCAGCATCGACGCGCCCGTGGCCACCGTCCGTATCGCCGCGACCAGGTCGGAGCCTTTGATCTGCTTGAGGACGTAGCCGGAGGCCCCCGCCATGATCGCGTCCAGCAGAGCCTCCTCGTCGTCGAACGAGGTCAGCATCAGACAGGCGAGTCCCGGTATCCGGCAACGCAGTTCGCGGCACACCGAGACACCGTTCCCGTCAGGGAGTCGTACGTCGAGAACGGCGACATCGGGTCGCAGCGCAGGCCCGCGGGTCAGCGCCTGCTCGGCCGACGAAGCCTGCCCGACCACCTCCATGTCCGGCTCGTCGTTGATCAGGTCACGCACGCCTCGGAGTACGACCTCGTGGTCGTCCATGAGGAAGACCCGGGCGGGTGGGGTGGGTACGTCGGCCATGCCGGACCCCAGTCGACGGACGGGCCAGAAACTGTGCCCCAATTGTCTCAGGAGCATCGGTCGCGCACACGGCGGAAGCGGCCCACTCGGCCGTCATTGCCCGGCCGCAGCGGTCGGAGCGAGGGGCGCGGGCACCACCAAGGAGCCCCCCTGATGCCCAGTTCACCGACCCTGTGGTGTGGCCCGCCTGTGCCGTCGGGGCGCGAACGAACCCGACGGGCGCGGGTGCGTTCGTCTTCGGCGGGTGCCACTCTTGGAGTGCGTCTGTCTCCGCTCACCGCGCACGCACCGGATCTCCGTGAGCCCCGCGGCTCGACTCCGGGACAGCCGAGGGCCATCCGATCGGCGTGGCCGAGTGGCGTCGTTCCGCCACGGACGGGAGCACCTCATGATCATCAGTCACAGCGTGGATGGAGGCATCCTCCGTGTCACGCTCCATCGCGACCTGGACATCACCAACCGCGCTGCGGTCGCACTTGCGCTCCAGGCCTTGGTCCAGGCGCACCGTCCCACGCAGGTGCTCGTGGACGTCCCGCTGACCGAGCCCTCACCCGCTACTCTGAGTGCTCTCGTCCGCACCCACCGAATGTGCAGGAATGTCGGTGTCGACTTCGTGCTCACCGGGCTCGGTGCCGACGCCCAGCGACTCCTGGACGCGAGCGTCTCGTGAGCGGCCGGCATCCAGGGCGGCACGCACGGGCGGCGCTCGGGGAGGGGCCAAACGGGTTCCCACAGGGGCCGATCGGGCCCTCACGGTCTGTTCCCCGGCTCGTACCGTGAGATGCACGGGGCGAAGACCCCCTCTCCTCGCCCCGGTCTTCGGGTCGTCCACAGGCGCGAGAGGTGTCCTGGGAAGGGGGAGAGAACAGTGGGAGCTCTGAGCACCCCTGTCGACCGGCCTCAGGGGCTCTACGACCGTGAGGCCGAGTGGGACAGGCTTGTCGCGTTCGTCGACGATCCGCGTCCCAGGCCCGCGATCGGTGTCGTCACCGGTCCACGAGGGCACGGCAAGTCGTTTCTTCTCAAGGCCCTGGCCCGTGCGACGGGCGGGTTCTACTTCAGCGGCCAGGAGGCCGCTCAGGCCGAGACCCTGCGCGCGCTCGCCCAGCAGTACGCGCGCCGTGCCGATCTCGCACGGGCACCTCACTGGACGGGATGGAGGGACGCGCTGCTCACGCTGGCGGCCGCGGGGCGTGGCCCGACCGCGTTGGTCGTCATCGACGGATTTCCCGAGGTCGTGCGGCAGAGCCCAGGGCTCCCGGCCACGATCAACGAGGTGTGTCATCAGCTGGGTGACGGCCCAGGCAGTTCCTCCCGGCTCCGGCTGCTGCTCTGCGGCAGTACGACACCGGTGATGAGCCGGCTGCTCAGTGCCTCCGCCAGGTGGGTGGACCAGGTCGTGGAGATGGCCCCCCTGGACTACCGGCAGGCACGAGAACTGTGGGCGATCGACGACCTCGCGCTCGCGCTGCGCGTACACGCCGTTGTCGGTGGCAGCATGGCTTTCCGCTTCGACCCCGCAGGCGAACGACCCCCCGCCGACTTCGACAGGTGGATACGCGAGTGCGTGCTCAGCCCGCGCCTGCCGCTGTTCTGGAAGGCCGGGCACATCCTGGACCGGGTACCGGACAGTTGGGACGTCGCCGCATGCCACTCCACCGTGGCCGCGCTCGCCGCCGGCCGTTCCACGCCCGGTGAGATCGCCGATTTCCTCGACCGGCCGGCGACGGATGTACCGCACATCCTGTCCCACCTCGAAGAGCGCGGCTTGGTACGCGGCGAGCCCGACGCCTTCCAGCCCGGGCTGATCCACTACCGCATCGCCGAACCGCTGCTGGCCTTCGACCACGCCGTGATCCGCCCTCACCGCTCCGACCTCGTGGACGCGGGTGCCACGGAGATCGACGAGATCTGGCGGCAGGCCCGGTCCGTGTTCGAAAGAGACGTGGCGGGCCCGCATTTCGCTCAGATATGCCGGGAGTGGGCGGCCCGGTTCGCTGCGGCGGAGCTCTTCGGAGACGTGCCGGAATCCGCACTGTCGGGCTCCCTGCCCCATACCACCGGTGAGGCGGCGATCATGGACGTCGTGGTGCGCGGCCGATCAGGCCGCCGCCCCGGTCCGCTGCTGTCGATCGGCTTGGTCTCCTGGTCGCACCCCATGGACACGCCCCACCTCGAACGGCTGCGCGACCATCGGGCGCACCTCGCCGCTCTCGGCGAGGACGCCGGCCAGGCCCGCCTCGCCTGCTACGGAGCCGCGGGCTTCGGACCGGCGCTGAGGGACGCCGAGGCGAACGGGGAGGTGCTCCTCGTATCACCCGAGCAGGTGTACGGCGACGGACCGTGGCCGCGCACCGCGGAGGAAGGAGGACGTCCGTGACCGACAGGGCACAGCCGCCCTCCACACGGGAGACCGGGGCCAAGGTCCGGTCCGGCCGGCGGGGGATCCCGAGCGGCGAGCTTCCCACACAGAGCGTGGCGGCGTATGCCCCGGTGAAGACGATCAGGGCACGTCCCAAGCGACCGGTGCACACCGTTCGTGTGAGCGCCCTCTTCCTCTGACGACCCGGAACTACGCCAGAAGAAGCGGGCGACCGCCCATGACAGGGGGGCGGAAGGCGGAGGCAGCCATGACGACCGCACGCGAGATCACGCACACCGGCGCCGTCTGTGTGCAAGAGAACGAGACCCTCGTGGACGCCGCGCAGCGCATGAGCGAACTCGGCATCGGCGCCCTGCCCATCTGCGGGCCGGACGACCGGCTCCACGGAATGATCACTGACCGCGACATCGTGGTGAAGTGCCTCGCCAAGGGCAAGGTCCCCCGCCATATGACAGCCGGCCACCTTGCCCAGGGCAAGCCGATCACCGTCGACGCGGACACCGACAGCGAGCACGTGCTGCAGACCATGCGGGAGCACCGCATCCGCCGTGTCCCGGTGATCGACGACCACCGGCTCGTCGGCATGATCAGCGAGGCGGACCTCGCCAGGCACCTGGACGAGCAGCAGGTCGGGAAGTTCGTCGGGGCCGTCTGCGCCTGACAGGTCACGGCCCCCGACACTGTCGGCAGGGACGTGGTCGGTCCTCGGGGGAGCGAGGGATTCGGGGACCAGCCCCGACCGTTTGTCGACACGCAGCCAGCCACCGGCTCCGGGCTGCGGCGGGTCGACGCGCGTCGCCGGTCCACGACATCAGGAGGATCTGCCGGTCGGTTTCCTCTGTGGCCGTCGAGCGTCGCCGGGGTGAGGCTTGACATGGGGGCTGAGCGGAGGAGCGCCGTGAGTGGTCTGGTGATCGTGGGAGCGGACGGTTCGGCGTCGAGCCTTGGCGCCGTCGAGGCGGCGGCCAGGGAGGCCCGGTGGCGAGATGCGGGGCTGCGGATCGTCCACGCCTTCCACTGGCCGGTGGCGCGTATGCCGTTGTGGCAGGCCCTGCCGATGCCGGCCGAGGGCGAGATCCGGAAGATGTCCGAGGGCCTGCTGGCTGAGGCGGTGGAACGGGCCAGGACGGTGGCGCCGTCGGTGGATGTCACCGATGCCGTGGTGGTCGGGGAGCCGGTGACGGTGCTGGAGGCACAGTCGCGTGCGGTGGAGCTGGTGGTCGTCGGGTCCCGGGGCATGGGAGGGTTCGTGGGACTGCTGGTGGGCTCCACGGCGGTGCACCTGGCAGCGCACGGCCGATGTCCCGTGCTCGTCGTGCGGGACCGGTCGGAGCCGACCGGGCCGATCGTGCTGGCGGTCGACGGCTCCCAGGAGGGTGCGGCCGCGGTGGACTTCGCGTTCGCGGAGGCCGCGCTGCGCGGTGTGGGCCTCGTGGCCCTGCACGCCTGGACGACGTGGAACGCCCCCATGCCTCCGCCGCAGGATCCAGCCGAACCGTACGCGAGCGGTCCGGGCATGCTCGCCCAGGCCGAGGAGCGTCTGCTCGCCGAGGCGCTCGCGGGTCACCGGGAGCGGTACCCGGACGTCCCGGTCGAGCTCCGGGTGACTCGCGGCGGCACTCGTGAGGCTCTGATCGAGGCAAGCGGCACCGCGCCACTCCTGGTCGTCGGCGCACGGGGACGCGGTGGTTTCGCGGGCCTGCTGCTGGGCTCGGTGAGCCAGGCGGTGCTGCACCACGCGCACTGCCCGGTCGCCGTGGTGCGCCAGCTCGGCGAGCGCTGACCCGGAGCGTGGAGCCACCCGACGCACGCGGACCTTGCCGCACGCCGCCGCTGAGCCACCGGCGGCGGACGAGCGGCCACGGGGCCGGGCGGCGGCGATACAGGCCCTGTCGGCCCTACCGTACGGCGGCTCCAGTGGGGCAGCCTCGCAGTGGGACCGGGAAACGGTTCTGCGCCACAGACGCCCGGCTCAGGCGATGCTTCGTTCTGACGGCCGCTCGCCGCAGCGCATCCTGCTTGGGAGCGAGACATGACCATTCTGATCACCGTCGTGGTGGTGCTGGTCGTCCTGGTATTGATCACGCTCGCGATGGCGGTACGTATCGTCCGGCAGTACGAGCGGGGCGTCCTCTTCCGGTTCGGCCGGCTGATCGGCACGCGCGAGCCCGGGCTGCGGTTCATCATCCCGTTCGTCGACGTCCTGCACCGGGTCTCGCTGCGCATCGTCACTATGCCCATCCAGTCCCAGGGCATCATCACCCAGGACAACGTCAGCGTCGATGTCTCGGCCGTGGCCTACTTCCGTGTGGTCGACGCGGTCAAGTCGGTCGTCGCGATCGAGAACGTGAACTCCGCGATCAACCAGATCGCCCAGACCACTCTGCGCAAGGTCGTCGGGCAGCACACGCTGGACCAGACGCTGTCCGAGACGGACCGCATCAACCTCGACATCCGTCAGATGCTTGACGTGACCACTACGGAGTGGGGTGTCGAGGTCACGCTGGTCGAGCTCAAGGACATCCAGCTGCCGGAGTCCATGAAGCGCGCGATGGCCCGACAGGCCGAGGCCGAGCGGGAGAAGCGCGCCAAGATCATCAGCGCTGAGGGGGAGTCCCTCGCCGCTGCCGCCCTGGGTGACGCCTCCGACACGATGATGGCTCACCCGCTCGCCCTGCAACTTCGCAACCTGCAGAGCCTGATCGAGATCGGTGTGGACAAGAACACCACCGTGGTCTTCCCCGCACCGCTGATGAGCACCATCGGGGACCTCGGCGCCTTCCTCGCCCGCGAAGCGACCGCCGCCGCCACGGCGTCGCCCGCCCCCAAGCCCGTATCGGCATTCGACCTGGGCAAGCCGGCCGGCGTAGCGGCACCGGACGAGGCGGCCGGAACCAAACGTTCTGCGTAGGCGCGAGCACGGTTCACCCACGGCACGAGGCGCCCCCGACGGAGGGGCCGGACAGATCCCGGAGCAGGCCGAGCACGAGGAGTTTGTCCGCAGACGTCGGCCTCCGTAGAGGGGGACGCGGCGACTGTGGACCCGTCACGCACCTGACGTTGGGAGAGCACCATGCGGCCGACGTTCGTTCTGGGACGGATCGCAGGGGTCCGGATCGGAGTCCACTGGAGCGTTCTGCTCATTTTCGCCGTGATCGCCCTCGGGCTCGCGGAGGGCCGTCTGCCCGAGGCGCACCCGGGCCACGGCTGGCCGGCGTACTGGGCGGCCGGGATCCTGGCCGCCGTGGTCTTCTTCGCTTCTCTGCTCGCGCACGAGCTGGCGCACGCGATCGTCGCCCGGCGTAACGGGGTCGAGGTGGACGACATCGTCCTGTGGCTGCTCGGCGGTGTGGCACGGCTCAAGGCGGAGGCGCCGAACCCGGCGGCGGAACTGCGGATCGCGGGCGTCGGTCCCCTGGTCAGCCTCGTTCTGGGCGGGCTCTTCACGCTTGCCGCGTGGCTGCTCGACACGACGGCCGCGCCGGGGCTGGCCGTCGAGGCGCTGGCGTGGCTCGCGGCGATCAACATCCTGCTGGCGGTGTTCAACGTCGTTCCGGCCGCTCCGTTGGACGGCGGGCGCCTGCTGCGTGCCTTCCTGTGGTGGCGTACGGGAGACCGGCTGCGCGCGACCGCGGGCGCGACGGCGGCCGGTCGCGCTTTCGGCTGGTTCCTGACGGTGGTGGGACTGTTCCTGTTCGTGCGGGGAGACGTCTTCGGCGGACTGTGGCTGGCGATGATCGGCTGGTTCCTGGTTGCCGCGGCCACCACGGAGGGGCAGCAGGCACAGCTGCGTGCCGTTCTCGCCGGCATTCCGGTACGGCAGGCCATGACACCGGATCCGGTCACGGTTCCCGTCGGCCTCACGGTGGCGGCCTTCCTGGCCGACCCGCACTACCGGTTTCGCCATTCGGCCTTTCCGGTGACCGGCGACGGCTCCGCGCCCGTCGGCCTCATGACTCTGGACTCGGCCAGGAAGGTGCCGGAGGACCGGCAGCACGCCATGACGGTGGAGCGGGTCATGCTGCCGCTGACGGAGGTCACGGTCGTCGGCGCGGACGATCCCCTGGCGGATCTGCTGCCGCGCATGCAGCCGGGCGCCGAGCATCGGGCCCTGGTGCTCGACCGGAAGAGGCTGGTCGGCATCGTCTCCGCGTCGGACGTCAGCCGCACGGTCACGTGGCTGATGACGAGCGTCCCGCGCGGCCGCGGTGTGGGCCGGGGTGCGTAATGCCCCTACGTCGGCGTGCCGAGGTCCGGCGAACGCGTGCACTGTCCTGCCGATGGATCAGGAAACGCCGATCCTGCACGTGGGACGTCCGCCTCTGCGTGTCCGGACTCATGCGACCTAGGAGGCGATCACGGAAGAGCCGCAGGCAGTCCGGTCTGATGCGGCGGTCGCCTGCGCGGCCCTCCGGAGAGGACTTCCCGAGTCCTACTTCTTCCGCTTAGTGCCGCCGCCTTCGCGGCGGACCCCAGACACGGAGGCAGAACCATGGTATTTGTACGCGTCCTGTACGCCTCCGAGCATCACTCCACGCAGGAGATCGCCTCACGGATCGGCGCTCGCCTGAGAACTCACGGTCACCATGTCGACGTGCGGGAGCTGGCCTCGGCCCTCGGCGGGCAGGGGCTCCTGCGGGCTGACGCGTTCGTCATGGGGAGCGCGGTTCATGACGGAGCCTGGCTGCCGACGGCGGAAGCCGCCGTCCGGGTCGGCGCCGAGGGGTTGCGTGAGCAGCCGGTGTGGATGTTCAGCGTCGGGATGTCCGCCGCCCTGCCCAGGCTCTTGCGCCTGCTGGCCGACCGCGCCGTGCAGCCGCGTGTCGCCGCGCTCGTCGACGTCGTCCGTCCCCGGGAGCATCGGCGCTTCTCGGGCGTGATCCGGCGCGAACACCTGGACCACAAGGGGGCTGTGCTCTTCCGTCTGCTCGGCTGTCGTTACGGAGACCACCGGGACTGGGCGGCGGTCGAGGCATGGGCGGACGACATCGCAAGGCAGCTCACGGCCCTGCCCGCACGCGGCCCCGCAGACTGACGGCCTCCCACGGCCGACCGGCCCTCGCGGAGGGCAGGTCGGCCGGCACGGTGTCCGCCCGCTCACGCACCGTCTTCCGCGAGGGAGGCGAGTGCGGCGTCGAGGCGGCGGGTAGCCTCGTCCGCGACCGGGGTCATGGCGTCGACGCCGGTGAGAGCGACCATGGTGGAGGGGTCGATCGCCTGCACGATCACCTGGTCGCCGTCGGTGCGGACCACGACATTGCAGGGCAGGAGCAGCCCGACCGAGCGGTCGGCGTCCAGCGCCTGTCGGGCGAGCGGGGGATTGCACGCCCCGAGGATCAGGTAGGGCTCCATGTCGTGGTCGAGCTTCGCCTTGAGCGTGGCCTGGACGTCGATCTCGGTCAGGATGCCGAAGCCCTGCTCCGCCAGTGCACGGCGAACGGCCTCCACGGTCGCCTCGAAGGTCCCCGCCGGCTTGACGGTGCGGTCGTACGCCATGCTCTCCACCTCACTGTTCCGATGATGACGACCTCGTCGGCACGTGTCCGGCCCCGGTCGTCGTGCTGCTGTACGGGCGGCTCGGGCCGGGCCGCGACCAACAGCATGATGCCCTGACAGCACTCCTCCGGAGGCGAACCACCCCGGCGGTGTCAATGCGGTTCGCTCCGGCTCTTCTGTTCGCCCCCTGCCTGTACGCGGACTCGACAGGGGCGCTGTACGTCGGTGGCGTACGGCGTGGTCCGGCGGTGCCGCTTTCGATGTGCCGGACCGCCGCCGCACGTCTTCCCCGCCGGCGGACCAGCGATGTGCGGGGCGCGGTTCACCTCCGCGAAACGATGATTCTCCGGACTGCTCATGCTGCGCGTCGTCGCGCCGATCCAATAGGCGGACCTGTCAGCCCCCGGGAAGGGCCGTTCGGCCCGCTGCGTGAGCCGCCCAGGCCGTCGGAGCCCTCGCCGAAGCCCTCCTGGACGTGTCGGCTGCTGCCCATCGTCACATTGGCCGTCCTGCTCGTGGTCCTGCTGCGTGTCCCCTCGTCCCCGCAAGGTGCGGCGCTGTCGTACAGCGACTTCCTCGGCAGAGTGGGCGCTGGCCAGGTCAAGACGGTCGACATCAACGACACGGGCGCGATCAGCGGAACCCTTAAGGACGGCGGGAAGTTCACCACCCGGATCCCCACGGCCCTGGACAACAGCTGCCTGGAGCAGCAGTTGCAGTCCGGGAAGGTGGAGATCACCGCCTCCCGGACCGGCGGCAGCCCCTGGGGGACTCTGCTGGTGCTGTTCCTGCCCGTGCCGGCCATCGTCGGCCTGTTCCTCTGGGCTGGCAGCAGGGTGGCCGGGGCGGTGACCGGGGGCCTCGGGGCCATCGGGCGGGCCCGTGCCAAAATCATCGAGACCGAGCGTCCGACGACTCGCTTCGAGGACGTCGCCGGCTACGAGGGCGTCAAGCAGGAGATCGGTGAGATCGTCGACTTCCTGCGCAACCCCGAGCGCTACGCCGCCGCGGGCGCCGAAGGACCGCGGGGTGTGATCATGGTAGATCCGCCGGGCACCGGCAAGACCCGCATCGCCCGCGCGGTGGCTGGCGAGGCCGAAGTTCCGTTCCTGTCGGTGACCGGTTCCGCGTTACGTGCGGCTCACCTACCGGGAGGCGGCAGGCCGGTCCTGCTCATCGTGGATCGCCCTCGATCGCCGCATCATGGTCGCCCCCTGCGCGTTTGCGGGTGTCGCCGCACGGGGGCGCGGGGGACGGTGTCGCCCCGATGCACCCAGGCGCCTGTGCCGCCGTGTGGTGCTGCGGCTGCCGACCCGTTCCGCCCGCCCTAGCATGGAGCCCGTAGGGCAGGCAGAGGAAGGCCGCCGAGTTCGACCCGTGCTGCACACGCTCCGCGACCGACTCACCGTCGACGTGGCCGCCCACTTCGCCGCCCAGCTCCCCGACCTGTTGCGGGGCGCGTACTACGACGGCTGGGATCCCAGCACCGTACCGGTCAAGTACGACCGCGAAGGCTACGTCAACCGCTTCGTCCAGGAGGTCAAGGTCACTGCCGAGGAAGTGCCCCGGATCGCTCCTGTCGTCACCGGCGTCGTACGCGAGCACGTCTCGCCCGGACACCTGGAGGCTGCACTGGAGCAACTCCCGCACGACATCCAAGCAATTCTTCTCCGGCAGACCGGCAGACCGGCAGACCGGCTGATCGGTGCTGCGGGGTCGCGCCTGCTGGCATGGCGTCAACTGTGCGGAAGTCCGAACCGCTTGAACCCCACTCGGGGTGACTTGCCCGCCTCCGGGCGAGCCCTGCGGAGGCGGGCAGCCGCAGTCCGGCCCTTGTGACCGAGGAGGCGATCGTGGAAGAGCAGGAGGAGGTCCTGGCGCGGACGGTGGGCGCGGTGATGCGCCCCGCCGTGGTCACGGTCGACGTCGGTGAGACGGTGCTCGTGGCGTGGGAGTTGTTGGAACGGTCGGGGTGCCGTCACCTTCCGGTGGTGCGTCCGGACGGTCGCTGTGCCGGCTTGCTGGAGAGGGCTGATGTGGCGGTCGCGTGTGGTGCTCCCGCCGTTTCGCTGTCGGAGGTTCGGGTGGATGAACTCCTTCGGGGCCACGGGCCGGTGCTCGTGCACGTGGAGCAGACCGTACGCCACGCGGTCGACATGATGACGTACACCGGCGCCGATGCCCTTCCGGTGCTGGCCGAGGACGGGCATCTTGCCGGGGTGCTGACGGCGGTCGACATCGTCGCGGCCCTGGCCGGTCACCCGGTGCGGGAGAAGCCGGCGGACCGGCGTCCCCAGGCCGGCACGGTGTTGCCCGGGCTGCCGCCCCGGCGGGGCTACCGTGGCACGGCCTTTCCCTGACCGCCGGACGCGACGCGCGAGGGAGACAGGGGCGTGAAGGGACCGGACCCCGCGGCCGGCCGCAGTGGGTTTCGCGATGTGCCGCATACGGCGGATTCCCGGGTGGAGGCATGGGCCCCCACCCGGGAGGAGTGCCTGGCGCAGGCTGTACGAGGCGTCTGCGCGTCGTTCCTGGACTTGACGGGGGCGGCGGGTGTCCGCCGGCGGGACGTGGAAATACGGGCGGAGCGGGACGAGGACGTGCTGGTCGCGCTCTTGGACGAGGTCGTCTACCGGCTGGACACGGAGGGCGAGGTCCCGGTCGACGTGGAACTCGCCCCCGTCGACGGCGGCGTGAAGGGCGTCTTCCAGATGGCCGACGCCGGGTCGCTTCCGGTGACGGGTGCCGCCCCGAAGGCCGTCACGCTGCACGGACTGGCGCTGAACCGTGGGCAGGACGGCTGGACCTGCTCGGTGACGCTCGACGTGTGAGTGCGCACTCAGCTCGCTCGGTCCGTTCGCTAGCTTGATCTTTAACCTGTGCGGCGTGGGCGAGGAGTGGTCGACTTCTTGTTCCGGGACGTGGCAGTGCCCGTCTTGCGGGGTGTGTGGACG
>NZ_JBSGTX010000099.1:0-23507 GCF_053607625.1 Streptomyces sp. NPDC055103 | reverse complement strand
GCCGGCACCCGAAGGTGCGGACCGCCCGGCCGCCGTACGGAAAAGCCGTACGGAAAGAAGGGGACCGTCAGGCGACGATCAGGTAGATGCCGTACGCCACGGCCGCCAGGCACGCGGCGAAGCAGGCGTAGGCGCCGGTCCGGGCCATCGGGGCCGAACCGCCCTGGGCCGAGGCCTGTTCCTGCTTGGAGAGGCCGACGATGCCGAGGGTGAAGAGGCCTACGAGGGCGACGGTCGCCACGAGGCTGACTCCGAAGACGGAGCCGAGAGCTGCCCAGTCGATCTTCATGTCGTTGGTTCCTTACACCGCTGCGGCGGGGGCCTGGGGGGCGGCCGGGTCCGTGGGAACCGGCGAGGGGATGGTCGTCTTGAGGTCCTCGTCCGCGACGGCGGCGACGGAACCGGCCGCCGGCGGGGTGACCGCCGCGATGGCGGTGGTCACGACACCCGCGGGCTCGGTCTCGACGTCGTTGACGTTGGTGTGGTCGACCACCTGGCGGCGGGAGATGACCCAGATGGCGAGGCAGGAGGCGACCAGGAAGGCGGCGACGGTGTAGACGCCCCAGTCGCCCTGGCGGGCGACGAACTCGGCACCCGCGGCGACCAGGCCGGCGGCCGGCAGGGTCAGGCCCCAGGCCACGAACATGCGGGTGGCGGTCGACCAGCGGACGACACCGCCCTTGCGGCCCAGGCCCGCGCCCATGACGGCGCCGGAGCAGGAGTGCGTGGTCGAGAGGGAGAAGCCCAGGCTGGAAGAGGCCAGGATGACCGTGGCCGCGCCGGTCTGGGCGGCGAAGCCCTGCTGCGGCTGGAGGTCGGTGAGGCCCTTGCCCATCGTGCGGATGATGCGCCAGCCGCCGAGGTAGGTGCCGAGCGCGATCGCCGTGCCGGCGGAGACGATGACCCAGACCGGCGGGTTGGAGCCGGGCGCGAGGGTGCCGCCGGCGACCAGGGCGAGGGTGATGATGCCCATCGTCTTCTGGGCGTCGTTGGTGCCGTGGGCGAGGGAGACGAGACCGGCGGAGGCGATCTGGCCCGCCCGGTAGCCCTTCTCGGTCGTCTTCTTGTCGGCCTTCTTGTCCAGGCGGTACGTCAGACGGGTGGCGAGCATCGCGGCCAGGCCGGCGACGATCGGGGCGGCGATCGCCGGGATGAGCACCTTGCTGACGACGACCCCGCCGTTGACGCCGTTGACGCCGATGGAGGCGATGGTCGCGCCGATGAGGCCACCCATCAGGGCGTGGGAGGAGCTGGACGGCAGTCCGACCAGCCAGGTCACCAGGTTCCAGAGGATCGCGCCGACGAGCGCGGCGAGGATGACTTCGGGTTGGATGCCCTCCTCGTTGACGAGCCCCTTGGAGATCGTCTTGGCGACCTCCACGGACAGGAACGCGCCGACCAGGTTCAGCACGGCGGACATGGCCACCGCCGTCTTGGGCTTCAGCGCACCGGTCGAGATGGTCGTGGCCATCGCGTTCGCGGTGTCGTGGAAACCGTTCGTGAAATCGAACACGAGAGCTGTCACGACCACAATGGCGAGCAGCAGCGTGATGTGTTCCATTTACCCAGGCAATCGTTTGACGTCAGTGGCTCGACGAACGTAGGCAACCTGGGTGAACGGAAGGTGAACTGAGGCGGGCGGCATGGTGTCCCCATCCGGTGTCAAGTGATTCCGCTTAGCCCCCCGCCGGAGCGCGTGTCCACGATGCGGTCACCCTGAGACCCCCGGTAATCCGGGCCCGCAGGGGCCACCGGAGACCCGGCCCGGTCCGTCTCCCGCCGCCCCGTTCCGCCCCCTGGACCGAACCATCCGGCCGGGGGACCCCGGTGAGGAGACCCATGTCACTCGCCCGAGGGCCCGGACGCTCCCCGGAGATGCCCGGGGGTCCCCCCCAGGTGCGAGGCCGCCGGGTACGAGGCCACGCACCCCGGCCGGGTCCGCCCGGTGGCAGGCAGCCCCGGTCCTGCCGACACTGGGAGCGTGCGCCCGGCTACAGCGACGGCAGCGGCCGTCACCACCCTGATCGGTGTCGGTGCGGCCGCGGTAGCGGCCGGCCGGTACGCCAGCGACGTCGCCCTCAAGGTGCCGTCCGGACGACCACTCCCGGGAGACCCCAGACTCACCGTGCACGCCACGGGACCCGAACGGATCACCCTCACCCGCAGTCTCGCCTCGCTGCGCCCCGGCACGTACGGGTTGGAGGCCCCCGGCCTGCACGCCGTCGTCGGCCCCGTCCTCGACCGGGTCCCGCACACCGCCGACACCGTCGTCCGCCGCCTCGAACGGGTCGAGCTCGGTGTCCTCGGCCCCGGCGCCCGCGTCCGCCTCACCCCCCAGCTCCACCGGGGCACGCCGATCAGCGCCCTCGGGCTCGCCCACGAGGACGTCGAGATCCCCGGCGAGCTCGGCCCCCTGCCCGGCTGGCTCATCGCCGGGCCGCGCACCACGTGGGTGATCGCGCTGCACGGCCTCGGCACCACCCGCGAGCACCCGCTGAACCTCGTCCCCTTCTTCAACCGGCGCCAGATCCCGGTCCTCGTCCCCACCTACCGCGGCGACGAGGGGGCACCCGCCTCCCCGGACGGTCTCGCCCACCTCGGCGACTCCGAGTGGCGGGACGTCGACGCCGCCATCCGCTACGCGATCCGCCGCGGCGCCGAGAAGGTCGTCCTGCACGGCTGGGGGACCGGCGCCTCGATGGCCCTGCGCGCCGCCGCCGAGTCGGGCGTACGGGACCGGATCAGGGGCCTCGTCCTCGACTCCCCGGTCCTGGACTGGGAGGCCACGCTCCGCAGCCTCGCCGCGGCCCGCCACGTCCCGGGGCCGCTGCTCCCGCTCGCCGTCCGCGCCGCCCAGGGCCGGACGGGGCCGCACGGGGACCGGCTCCAGGCCGCCACGGAACCGGGCGCCCTGCGCGTTCCGGTCCTCCTCCTGCACGGCCCCGACGACACGATCGCCCCCTGGGAGCCGTCCGTCGAGCTCGCCGCCCGCCGCCCGGATCTGGTCGGTCTGCAGACGGTCCGGCACGCCCCGCACGCGGCGATGTGGAACGCCGACCCGGTCCGCTACGAAGAGTCCCTCCGCCGCTTCCTCACCCCCCTGCTCTGACGGCGCGCGTGCCCTTGCCCTGATCGGCGCCCGCGCCCTTGCGCCGCCGACGCGTACCCCTTCCTCCACCGACCCGCACCCCCTTCCTCCACCGACCCGCACCTCCTTCCTCCGGCGACCCGCACCCCCCTCCTCCGGCGGCCGTTCTGACGGGGCTGCGGATTCCGATTGGGCTTTCGGGCCGTCAGCGGGAAGACTGCCCCCGTGACGTCTCGAAAGCCCGATGAACCATTGGCGCGCAACTCCAGACTCCGACTCGTCCGCCCCCGGGCGCTGGCCACCGCCCGACGGGCCGTGACGACCCGGCGCACCCGGCCGGCGCCGCGGCCGCCCGAGGGCACTCCGCCCCGCGCGGAGCTCGCCCGCCAGGCCCGGCACGTCCTCGCCGACGCCGTACGGATCGCCCGCTGGGCCGCCGTCGAGCGCGGTCCCGAATCCGCCCTCCGCGCCGGCACCGATCCCGCCCCCGCCCAGGAACGGGCCGCGGCCTCGCTCGACCTGACGCCCGTCCAGATCCGGGCCGGCTGGGACCGCGCCCGGCTCGCGGGGCTCGTCGAGCTCCACGGCGACACCGTCCGCCCCGGCTGGCGGCTGCACGCCTGGGACCGGGACGACTCCGCCGTCCTGCGCGGCTGGGTCGCCCTCTTCGACGCCTGGTCCCTGGTCCACCCGGCCCCCGAGGGCGTCGCGCCGAGCGCCGTCGCCGAGGTCGTCGAGGCCGTCCCACAGGTGCTCTCCCTGCTCCAGCTCTCCCAGGGCCCGGTCCTCGTCCCGGCCCTCCTCGACCTGCTCGGCCAGCGCGTCGAGGAGCTGCGCGAGGAGCGCTGCGAGGTCCCGGTGACCGAACAGACCCCCGAGCCGGCTCCCGGCACATACGGGCTCCCCGCCCTCCTCGACTGGGCCCTGGAAGGCCTGGCGGCCGTCGGCGCGCTCACCCTCGACCCCGGCGCGGACGCCCGGCACGCCACCCTGACCCCGCTCGGCAACTGGGCGGTCTGGGTCAAGCTGGAGCAGATCTGCGTCGCCGCCCAGAGCCCCGCGGGCAACATCGAGCAGTCCGCCGAGGACATGCTCCGCGGCTGCGCCCGGCTCACCCCCGGCCCGGCCCGCGCCGAGTACCGCGCCTGGCTCGCGGCCCGCACGCTCTCCAGCGCCGTGGCCGAACTCCTCGCCGTCGCCCGGGGCGAGGACGCCCTCCTGCGCGGCCTCGCCTTCGAGGCGCTGCGGGTCGTCGGAGCCCCCGCGGAGGCCGACGTCCGGGCCACCGTCGCCGAGCCCTCCCTGCGCCCGTACGCGCTGCTGTGGCTGGCGGAGTACGAGGGCGCCGACCCCGACGACGCGCAGGAGGTCCTCACCCGTGAGGAGGCCACCTGGCTCTGGGTCGACACGGCGGCGGCGGTCGCCGACCACGGGGAGAGCGAGCTGCTCGTGCGCCACCTCGAATCCGCCGTCCAGGGGACCGTCCCGGCGCTGCTCGACGAGGTCAGGGCCGTCGGCCACCCGCGGACCGTCCAGGTCCTGGTCGCCCTGGCCGCCGCCCACCCGGACCCGGCCCTGTCCAAGGCGGTCCGCAGGGCCGCCTTCCAGGTCCACACCGGCGGCGCCTGACACCGGGGGGTGCCGGGCGGATCGCGTCCGCGGCGCCCGACCCCCCCGTACGACGTCCCGCCAGCGACTACTCCGCGGCGCCGGGGGTGTACGTCCCGAAGCTCCAGATGTTGCCCTCGCCGTCCCGGGCCATGTAGTCCCGGGAGCCGTACTCCTGGTCCTTGGGCGGCATGACGATCTCGACGCCGTGGGCGACGGCCCGCGCGTGGTGCTCGTCCACGTCGTCCACGTGCACGAAGACGCCCACGGGGCCCGCGCCGGCCATCAGCTTGTCGAACTCGCTGCCCGTGCCCCTGCTGCCGAGCATCACCATGCCGTTCCCGTACGCGAGCTCGGCATGCGCGACCAGCCCGTCCTCGGCCTCGTACACGGCGCTCGCCGTGAAGCCGAAGCCCTCCGTGAGCAGCTTGATCGCGCCCTTCGCGTCCTCGTACGTCAGCGTCGGACAGATATGGGGTGCCTCAGCCATCCCGATCACTTCCTCTCGATTCAGCCGAATGTGACCTGGATCTCAGTCTTGCAGCCCGCGCCGACAACTCAGCGGAAGGTGTTGCACTGGGCCATGTCGCCGGTCCTGTACCCCCGGTAGAACCACTGCTGCCGCTGCGCCGCCGAGCCGTGCGTCCAGCTCTCCGGGGTCACCCGGCCCTGGAACCTCTCCTGGATCCGGTCGTCGCCCACCGCGGCCGCCGCGTCGAGACCGTCCCGGATGTCCTCGTCCGTGAGCCGGGTCAGCAGCAGCCGGCCCGTCTTCTCGTCCGGGGTGGTCGTCGCGTGCCGGGCCCAGACCCCGGCGTAGCAGTCGGCCTGGAGCTCGACCCGGACGGCATTGGAGTTCGCGCCGGTCCTGCCGTCCTGGGCGCGGCCGAGGGTCCCCATCAGGTTCTGGACGTGGTGGCCGTACTCGTGCGCCACCACGTACGCCTGGGCGAAGGGTCCGCCGCTCGACCCGAACTTGGTCCGCAGCTCCTCGAAGAAGCCCAGGTCCAGATAGACCTGCCGGTCGCCGGGGCAGTAGAAGGGGCCGACGGCCGAGGTCGCCGAGCCGCACGCGGTCCCGACCCGCTGGGTGAACATCACCGTGGAGGCGCTCCCGTAGGTCCCGCCCCGCCGCGCGTACTCGGTCCGCCAGAAGTCCTGGACGCTGTTGACGACGGCGACGATCCGGCAGTCCTCACGGGTGTTGGCGTCCGAGCCCTTCTTGCAGGTCTGGTTCACCTGGGCCGCGCCGGAGGAGGTCGCGACCGGTTGGTCGCCGCCGTCGGAGAGCCCGAGCTGATCGGGGCCGACGCCGAAGAGCACGCCCAGGATCAGCGCGATGAAGCCGATGATGCCGCCGCCGACCGTGGCCTTGCCGCCCGGGATGCGACTGCTCCGGACGTCCTTGACCTCCGAGGTGTCCAGGTCGGCGTCGTCGTCGAACTGCACGGTCCACCACCCTCCGCGTCACTGTCGCGGCAGTGGCCGCCGCCCTGCGCCGAGTATCGGTCGATCTTCGCCCTCTCGCCCCTTTTGCGAGATAGATGAGAGATGGAGGGAGATGTGAGAAAGCTCCGATCTCGCCGCAAGGCACCCACATGGCCGAAAACCAGTTGCAGGAGCCCGTTAGACTGGCCGTATGGCCACTCTCCCCGTGCATTAGCGGCGTCGAAGCCCGTCAGCAACCGTCCTTCCGCCGTTTCCC
This sequence comes from Streptomyces sp. NPDC055103, assembly GCF_053607625.1. NCBI lineage: Bacteria > Bacillati > Actinomycetota > Actinomycetes > Kitasatosporales > Streptomycetaceae > Streptomyces > Streptomyces sp. NPDC055103. The sequence goes on along the minus strand of NZ_JBSGTX010000099.1, from coordinate 17,106 downwards.
ACCGCCCTGGAGTCTGTCCGTGATCACCGCCACCGGCATCGAGCTGCGCGCCGGCGCCCGCGTCCTCCTCGAGTCCGCTTCCTTCCGCGTCGCCAAGGGCGACCGCATCGGCCTCGTCGGCCGCAACGGAGCGGGTAAGACCACCCTCACCAAGTGCCTCGCGGGCGAGGGCCAGCCGGCCGCCGGCGCCATCGCCCGCTCCGGCGAGGTCGGCTACCTCCCGCAGGACCCGCGCACCGGTGACCTGGACGTCCTGGCCCGCGACCGCATCCTCTCCGCCCGCGGCCTCGACACCCTCCTCAAGAAGATGCGGGCGAACGAGGAGCGCATCGCGACCGGCTCCGGCGGCACCCGCGACAAGGCCATGCGGCAGTACGAGCGCCAGGAGACGGAGTTCCTGACCAAGGGCGGTTACGCGGCCGAGGCCGAGGCCTCCACCATCGCCGCCGCCCTCGGTCTGCCCGACCGGGTCATGGGCCAGCCGCTGCACACCCTCTCCGGTGGTCAGCGCCGCCGCGTCGAGCTCGCCCGGATCCTCTTCTCGGACGCCGACACGCTCCTCCTCGACGAGCCGACCAACCACCTCGACGCCGACTCCATCGTCTGGCTGCGCGACTACCTGAAGACCTACCGCGGTGGCTTCATCGTCATCTCCCACGACGTCGACCTCGTCGAGACCGTCGTCAACAAGGTCTTCTACCTGGACGCCAACCGCACCACGATCGACGTCTACAACATGGGCTGGAAGCTCTACCAGCAGCAGCGCGAGGCCGACGAGAAGCGTCGCAAGCGCGAGCGGCAGAACGCCGAGAAGAAGGCCGCGTCCCTCAACTCGCAGGCCGACAAGATGCGCGCCAAGGCCACCAAGACCGTCGCCGCGCAGAACATGGCCAAGCGCGCCGAGCGCCTGCTCTCCGGCCTGGAGGCCGTGCGCGCCTCCGACAAGGTCGCCAAGCTCCGCTTCCCGGACCCCGCGCCCTGCGGCCGCACCCCGCTGACCGCCGAGGGGCTCTCCAAGTCCTACGGCTCGCTCGAGATCTTCACCGACGTGGACCTCGCCATCGACAAGGGCTCCCGCGTCGTCATCCTCGGCCTCAACGGCGCGGGCAAGACGACCCTGCTGCGGCTCCTCGGCGGTGTCGAGAAGCCCGACACGGGCCAGGTCACCCCGGGCCACGGCCTGAAGCTCGGCTACTACGCCCAGGAGCACGAGACGCTCGACCCCGAGCGGACCGTCCTGGAGAACATGCGCTCCGCCGCGCCCGACCTCGACCTCGTCGCCGTCCGCAAGACCCTCGGTTCCTTCCTCTTCTCCGGCGACGACGTCGACAAGCCGGCGGGCGTGCTCTCCGGTGGGGAGAAGACCCGTCTCGCGCTCGCGACCCTGGTCGTGTCCTCGGCGAACGTGCTGCTCCTCGACGAGCCGACGAACAACCTCGACCCGGCCAGCCGCGAGGAGATCCTCGGCGCCCTGCGGACGTACAAGGGCGCGGTCGTCCTCGTCACCCACGACGAGGGCGCGGTCGAGGCGCTCGACCCGGAGCGGATCATCCTGCTCCCGGACGGCGTCGAGGACCTGTGGGGCGCGGACTACGCGGACCTCGTGGCCCTGGCCTGACCCGGCCCCCGGCTCCGGAATCGCCCGCGGGCGTGTTCCGGGGCCCGAAGTGATCATTCAGGGCTGGATCATTCGGCTCATGGGTGATCCTTCATCTGAGTGAGGGCGTCTCGTACACCCCGGCGCGGTGCTCTGCCGAATCCTTCCGGCAGGCCCGCGCCGTACGTGTGTTCCCCCTGTGGCCTTGACCTGGCACTTCCCGCTCCGGGCGGCGCGGGGTCCGCTGTCCAACAGTGCGGAATTTGTCATTCCGGTCGTGGCGAGGGCGTGCTGCTCCCGCAACCCGGCGGCATGGACCTTGTCGAATGGGTGGCCAGGACGGCGGGGAGGGGTGATCATGAGAAGTCCAGAGCGCACTTCCCATGAGGAGGCACGGGTGGCCGAGACTCTGAAGAAGGGCAGCCGGGTGACCGGCGCCGCGCGCGACAAGCTCGCGGCAGACCTGAAGAAGAAGTACGACTCCGGTGCGAGCATCCGGGCGCTGGCCGAGGAAACCGGCCGCTCCTACGGATTCGTCCACCGGATGCTGAGCGAGTCCGGAGTCACGCTGCGTGGACGCGGCGGAGCGACACGGGGCAAGAAGGCAGCCTCGGTCTGAGTCATCGGGGCGGCTCGACCGGCCACCGGGTTCTCTCGGTGGCCACCCGGTCGACCTCACGGTCGGCCAGGTGGTTACTGTGCAGTCACTTAGCATCGACGCAAGTGCTGCACCGGAACCGGAGGCGCCCCATGACTACGCTCGACGACTCTGAGCTCGTATTCGACAAGGACGGTGTACGGCTCACCGTCGAGGACGCCGTTGCCACGGTGACCCTGACCAACCCGGCGAAGCGCAACGCTCAGTCTCCCGCTCTGTGGCGGGCGTTGACAGAAGCCGGCCGGTCGTTGCCCGGCAGCGTGCGGGTCGTGGTCCTGCGCGGAGAGGGAAAGTCCTTCTCCGCAGGGCTCGACCGGCAGGCGTTCACGCCCGAGGGCTTCGACGGAGAGCCGTCCTTCCTCGATCTCGCGCGCGGTTCTGACGAGGACCTCGACGCGGAGATCGCCACGTACCAGGAGGCGTTCACCTGGTGGCGCCGTAGCGACCTCGTGTCGATCGCGGCCGTCCAGGGGCACGCCATCGGTGCGGGCTTCCAGCTCGCCCTCGCCTGCGACCTGCGGGTCGTCGCCGAGGACGTGCAGTTCGCCATGCGTGAGACCAGCCTGGGTCTCGTCCCGGACCTGACCGGGACGCACCCGCTCGTCTCGCTCGTCGGCTACGCCCGCGCGCTGGAGATCTGCGCCACCGGCCGCTTCGTCCACGCGGAGGAGGCCGAGCGCATCGGTCTCGCCAACATCGCCGTGCCCGCGGAGGAGCTCGACGCGACGGTACGGGACTTGAGCGCCGCCCTGCTCGCGGCGCCGCGCGCCGCGGTCAACGAGACCAAGGCGCTCCTCCAGGCCGCCGCCGGCCGCTCGTACGAGGAGCAGCGCACCGCCGAGCGCGCCGCCCAGGCCCGCCGTCTGCGCGATCTCGCGGGCCTCGGCGACTGACGCTCCCCGGCGCGGTTCCTACCGCAGCTCCGAGACCAGCACCGTGACCGCCGTCGCCTCCTTGGTGGCGGCGGTCACGGCGTTCCGTACGGCACGGGCCACGTCCAGAGGGCGACGGCCCGCAGTCACGGCCAGCTCCACCCGCACCTGTCCTGCCGTCCGCCGGACCGGCGGGCCCACCGCGTCCGTCACGCCCGCCACGCCCTCGACCCGCAGTGCCGCGAGGGCCACGGGGTCGTCCGTCGCGGGCGAAGGTCGCCCGGGTGGGGGAGCGGCCGGCCCCGAATTCTCCGGTGCCGCGTCGAGCAGCTCCGTCACCCGGAGGTCCACGGCCGCCACCACCAGACCGAGCCCGTCCTCCGCCGCCGCGAGAAGGGCCGCGCGCAGCTCGTCGCCCAGCTCCGGCAGCGGGCGCCCGGCCACCGCCCCGAAGCCCGCCGAGATCCGCAGCCCGGGCGCGGTGTCCGGTTCGTCGCCCGGTGCGGTGTCCGGTTCGGCCTCCGCGCCCGGCCCGATCCGGAGCTCGCCCGGCACCACGCCCCGTACCGCCGCCGCGGCCCCGTCGAGCACCGTCCGTGCCGCGCGCTCCGTGATCCAGGCACCGTCCTCCGGTGCCCCGAGCGGCAGCAGCCTGCCGGGTGCGAGCCGGTCCCGTACCGCCGCCGTCCAACCCTCAGCCGTCGTCATTACCCCAGCCTGCCGTATCCCTGGAGCGAGACGGGGCAGCCGCCCTTAGTGTGGGCGAAGAACCCCGAAATATCCCAGAAGGGGCGAAATCTCATGACCGACAGTGCACACTCCGGTGCCACCACGGCCGACGAACCGCGTCGCACCTCCGTGACCAAGCGCGGCGGCGGCGCCCCGGCGTCCCGGGGCCGGACCACGATCGCCGACGGCGTCGTGGAGAAGATCGCCGGCCTCGCCGCACGCGATGTCGTCGGCGTCCACGCCATGGGCAGCGGCCTCTCCCGCACCTTCGGCGCCGTACGCGACCGCGTACCCGGCGGAGGCGGCGGCAAGGCGAGCGTCACCCGAGGGGTGAAGGCCGAGGTCGGCGAGGTGCAGACCGCGCTCGACCTGGAGATCGTCGTCGACTACGGCGTCTCCATCGCCGATGTCGCAGGCGATGTACGGGAGAACGTCATCGCCGCCGTGGAGCGGATGACCGGCCTCGAAGTCGTCGAGGTCAACATCGCGGTCAGCGATGTGAAGCTCCCGGACGAAGAAGAGGAAGAGCCGGAGCAGAGACTCCAGTAGCCGTCGGCGGCCCGTCCGCCGAACAGGCCTCGCGGGTCGAACAGGCCTCGCGGGCGCAACAGGTCTCGCGGGTCGAACAGGCCTCGAAAGGGGACAGTGATGAGCATGGCGGTGGTCGGCCTCGTGGCCGGTATGGCCCTCGGTTTCGCCGGGTACTTCGGCGGCTTCGGGGCGTTTCTGCTGGTCGCGGCCTTGGGCGCGATCGGCTTCGTGGCCGGGCGTTTCCTCGACGGCGACCTCGAACCCGGCGACCTGTTCCGGGGCCGCGAGCGCGGCGACCGGCGGCGGTGACCCGGGGTGGCAGTGGACCCGGTACGTGACCGCGGGGCGACCACGATCGCCGACCGGGTCGTCGCGAAGATCGCCTCCCAGGGCGCGCGGGAGGCGCTGGGCGCCGTCCCCGAGGGGGGCTCGGCGCCGCACGCCTCGGTCGTCGTTCACCGGGACGTCGCCCGGGTCTCGGTGAGCCTCGAACTCGCCTACCCGTCCGACATCGGCCGCCAGTGCGGGGCCGTCCGGGGCCGGGTCCGCAGCCGGGTGGAGGACCTCGTCGGCATGGAGGTCCACGAGGTCTCCGTCCATGTGGAACGCCTCCACTCCGCGCACACGCGCCAGACCACCCCAAGGGGCCGCCTCTCATGACCACCACCCCGGACCCGGCCCCGGACCCGGTCCCCCCCGAGCCCGGCGAGGCCACGCCCCCCGACGCCGTACCCGTCCTCGCCGACACCGCCGGCCCCCCCGTGCGCCGCTTCTGGGCGGTGCGGCGCATCCCCGCCGCCGTGGTCGCGGCCGTCGTCCTCGGCGGGGCGGGGCTGCTGCTGTACGACGTGGCGGCCGTCCGGGCCGATCGCTCCGCCATGGCCTGGCGGCGCGAGCTCGCCGACGCGCTCGCGACCAAGCCCCTCGACAGCGCCACGGTCGTCACCGGCGCCGCCCTCGCCGTCCTGCTCGGTGCCTGGCTGCTGATCCTGGCCGCCACCCCCGGACTGCGCGCCGTCCTCCCCATGCGCCGTCAGCACGACGACGTACGGGCCGGGCTCGACCGGGAGGCCGCCGCCCTCGCCCTGCGCGACCGCGCCATGGAGGTCTCCGGCGTCCAGTCCGTCCGGGTCCGCGTCGGCCGCGCCAAGGTCGGCGTCCGGGCGGTCTCGCACTTCCGGGCGCTCGACGAGGTCCGCGCCGACGTGGAGACCGTCCTCACCACCGGCGTCGAAGAACTCGGCCTCGCCCGCCCGCCCGCGCTGGCGGTACGGGTGACCCGGCCGCCCAGGAAGGGGTGAACCCCGTGACGGTCGTCCTCCGGCGCGTCAACCGCGTCCTGCTCGGCCTCGCCGGGCTGCTCCTCGTCCTCGGCGGCGGCGCCGTCCTCGCCGCGGGCCTCGACCTGTCCGTACCGTCCTGGTGGCCCTGGTCAGGCCCCTCCGACGTCCTGCTCTCCGCCGCCGACCGGCAGCGGTGGCGCGACGAGGGCTGGTGGTGGCCGGTGGTCATCGCGGCCCTCGGGGTCGTCGTCCTGCTCGCCCTGTGGTGGCTGCTCGTCCAGTTCCGGCGGGCCCGGCTCCGCGAGGTCCTCGTCGACACCGGCGACGGCGAGGAGGCGATCCTGCGCGGCCGGGCCCTGGAGGCCGTCCTGGAGGCGGACGCCGCGGCCCAGGACGGCGTGGCCCGGGCCCGGGTCTCCCTCACGGGCCGCCGCGGCGCCCCCCGTACCCGCGTCGCGCTCCTCCTGGAGCCGCACGCCTCACCGGGGGACGCCCTGAGCGCCCTCAGCACCGAGGCCCTCGGCCCCGCCCGTACGTCCGCGGGGCTGCCCGCACTGCCGACGGAGGCCCGCCTGCGAGCGGTGAAGCACCGGGCCCGCAGGGTCACCTGAGCCTGAGCCTGAGCTTGAGCCCGAGCCCGAGCCCGAGCCCGAGCCCGAGCCCGAGCCCGAGCCCGGGTACACCTCAGAAGCCGCCGCGCGCTCCGCCGTCCACCGGCAGCATCAGCCCCGTCAGATACGAGGCGGCCGGCGAGAGCAGGAAGGCCGCCGTCCGGCCGAACTCCTCCGGGGTGCCGTAGCGGCGCAGCGGGATCGCGGCCTCGTTCGCCGCGCGGGCCGCGTCCGCGTCGCCGGAGAGCGCGTCGAGGGAGCGCACCCGGTCCGTGTCGATCCGGCTCGGCAGCAGCCCGATGACCCGGACCCCGCGCGGGCCCAGGTCGTTGGCGAGGGACTTGGCGAAGCCGGCGAGGCCGGGGCGCAGCCCGTTCGAGATGGTCAGGCCGGGGATCGGCTCGTGGACCGAGCCGGACAGGACGAAGCCGATGACGCCGCCCTCGGTGAGCGTCCCGGCCGCCGCGCGGGCCAGGCGGACGGCCCCGAGGAAGACGGTGTCGAAGGCGGCCGCCCACTGCTCGTCGGTGTTGTCGGCCGCGAAGCCCGGCGCCGGGCCGCCGACGCTGATCAGGATGCCGTCGAAGCCGCCGAAGCGCGCCCGCGCCTCGGCGATCAGCCGGTCGGGGGTGCCCGGATCGGCGTTGTCGGCGGCGATCCCGGCGACCCCTGCCGCGTCCGCGTCCGCGCCGAGCTCGGCCACCGCCTCCGCGACGGCCTTCTCCTCGCGCCCGGTGATCAGCACCTTCGCGCCCTCGGCGAGCAGCGCCTCCGCCGAGGCCCTGCCGAGCCCCCGCGTCGCGCCGGTCACCACGTACACACGGTCCTTCAGTCCAAGATCCATGGACCTATCCTGCCGGGTCCCGATCCTCCCGGGCCAGCGCGAAGGCGGTGCCCACGAGCCCGATGTGGCTGAAGGCCTGCGGGAAGTTCCCCAGCTGGCGGTGGGCCACCGGGTCGTACTCCTCCGCGAGGAGCCCCACGTCGCTGCGGAGGGCGACGAGCCGGTCGAAGAGCCGCCGCGCCTCCTCTGTCCTGCCGGTCAGCCGCAGCGCGTCCGCCAGCCAGAACGAGCAGACGAGGAACGTCCCCTCCTGCCCCGGCAGCCCGTCCACCGTGCCGGAGTCGGGGCTGTACCGGCGCAGGAACCCGCCGTGCAGCAGCTCCGCCATGACCGCGTCCACGGTTCCGAGCACCCGGGGGTCGTCCGGCGGCAGGAAACCGACCTGTGGGATGAGCAGCGTCGCGGCGTCCAGCTCCCGGGAGCCGTACGACTGGGTGAAGGTGTTCCGGTCGGGGTCGTACGCCTTCGCGCACACCTCGGCGTGGATCTCGTCGCGCATCGCCCGCCACCGCGCCGGGTCCCCCGGCAGCGAGGGGTCCGACTCCAGGGTGCGTACGGCACGGTCGGCGGCCACCCAGGCCATCACCTTCGAGTGGGTGAAGTGGCGGCGCGGTCCGCGCACCTCCCACAGGCCCTCGTCGGGGTTCCGCCAGGTCGACTCCAGGAAGCCGAGCAGGCTCAGCTGGAGGTTCCAGGCGTGCCGCTCCGGCGGGATCCCGGCCTCGCGCGCGCGGTGGAGCGAGTCCATGACCTCGCCGTACACATCGAGCTGGAACTGCTCCACGGCCGCGTTCCCGGTCCGTACGGGCGCCGAGTCGGCGTAGCCGCGCAGCCACGGCAGGGTCGTCTCGGGCAGCCGGCGCTCCCCGGCGGGGCCGTACATGATCTGGAGGTCCGCCGGGTCGCCCGCGACCGAGCGCAGCAGCCAGTCCCGCCAGGCGGCCGCCTCCTCGACGTACCCGGCGGCGAGCAGCGCGCCGAGGGTGAGGGAGGAGTCGCGCAGCCAGCAGGCGCGGTAGTCCCAGTTCCGTACGCCGCCGAGCTCCTCCGGCAGGGAGGTGGTGGGGGCGGCGACGATCCCGCCGGTCGGGGCGTACGTGAGCGCCTTGAGGGTGATGAGGGAGCGCAGCACCGCCTCCCGGTGGGGGCCCCGGTAGGTGCAGCGGGCCGACCACGCCCGCCAGTCCCCCAGGGAGAGCTCCAGGGCCTCGAAGGGGTCGACGAGGTCGGGGCGCGGCTCGTGGGAGGGGTGCCAGGTCAGGACGAAGGCGACCTTCTGGCCGGCGGCGACGGTGAAGGAGGAGCAGGTGGCGAACTGCTGGCCCCAGGTCTTCACGGGCGGCTCGCTGCGCAGCCAGACGGCGTCGGGCCCGGCGACCGCGACCCGGTGGCCGTCGGAGCGGCGCACCCAGGGCACGATCGAGCCGTAGTCGAAGCGCAGCCGCAGGACGGCGCTCATCTCGACGGTGCCGCTGACCCCCTCGACGATCCGCATCACGTCGGGTGACGCGTCCCGCTGGGGCATGAAGTCGACGACCTTGACGGTGCCCGTGCGGGTCGTCCAGAAGGTCTCCAGGACGAGGGAGTCCTCGACGTAGCGGCGGGTGGTGCAGACCGTGGCGCCCTTGGGCGCGATCCGCCAGTGGCCGTTGTTCTCGTCGCCGAGCAGCGCGGCGAAACAGGCGGCCGAGTCGAAGCGGGGCAGACACAGCCAGTCGATCGACCCGTCACGGCCGACGAGCGCGGCGGTCTGGAGATCGCCGATGAGGGCGTAGTCGTCGATACGTTGCGTCACGCTTTGGGCTGTTCCCGGAAGCGGCGGCCGTCAATCAGAGGGACGGGGTGGCCTGGATCGCAGCCGGGTCCCCGGCGGGGGCTTCCGGGCCGTCGTCGCCGTCCCCGGCCCCGTCGCCGGAGGCTCCGGTGCGGGCGGCGGCCTCCTGGTCGTGCTTCTCCCGGCGTACGAGGATCACCCAGCCGACGGGTACGCCGGCGGTGAAGAGCCACCACTGCACGGCGTACGCCATGTGCGCGCCGATCGAGTCGTGATCGGGCTCGGGGACCAGCTCGGGGGTGCCGCCGGCCGGCTCGGGGGCGGTCTGTTCGAGGTAGCCGCCGAGGACGTCGCGGCCGATGAGCGCGGCCTGCTGCTCGCTGTTGATCAGCATGACCTGGCGGTCCGGCAGACCCTTCAGGTCCTTGATGCCGCTGGCGCCGGTCGTCTCGTCCGCCTTCAGCCGGCCGGTGACGGTGACCTCGCCCTTGGGGGCGGGTGGCACCGGCGGGTACGCGCGCTGGTCGGCGGCGGCCGGCACCCAGCCGCGGTTGACCAGGACGACACGGCCGTCCCGGAGGACCAGCGGCGTCAGGACGAGGACGCCCTGCCGGTCGTCGGCGTTGGTGCGACGGCGGACGACCACCTCGTGGGCGGTGTCGAAGGTGCCGGTCGCGGTGACCTGCCGCCAGTAGTCGGCGCGCGGGACGGTGTGGCCGGGGGAGGTGAGCTCCTCGACCGGGAGCGGCTTCGCCTTGAGGTTGTCCGCGATCAGGGCGTTCTGGGCCACGCGGCGTTCGTGCCGGTGGAACTGCCAGAAGCCCAGCTCGATCATCGTGGGGATGAGAACGAGGCCGATGAGGGTGAGGATCACCCACTGCCGGGACAACAGGAAGCGGTACACCCCATGACGGTACAACTGCGGTCATGGGGTGCACGCGGCGGGGTTCGGCCGACCACGGTCCACCGGAAGGCCCTTCCGGACCCGACGGGGATCGTCGGACAGGCCCTGGCCCCAGGATCGTTTCCTCACACCCTGTCGACGATGCCCACCTTTCCCTCCGCGCGGGCGCAGTGGGCGCCGCAGTACCAGCTGCCCTCGCTCTCGACGCCCTGTCCGATGATCTGGACGCGGCAGTGCTCACAGATGGGCGCCATGCGGTGGATGGCGCACGAGAAGCAGTCGAAGACGTGCACCGCACCCTGGGCATGGACCTCGAAGGACATGCCGTAATCGTTTCCGCAGACCTCACAACGTGCCATGCGCCACAGGGTGGAGCTCCCGGCGGGCGGGCGCAGCGAGCCACGCCCACCCGGCCCCGCGCGTCACCCGTCTGCCGGGGCCACGTCCCGCAGCAGCTGCGTGTAGGCGGCCTCGTCGACGACCGGCGTACCGAAGGACCTGGCCTTCAGGGTCTTGGAGGTGTGCGCGTCGGGGTCGTTCGTGACGAGCAGGCTCGTCAGCCGGGAGACGCTGCCGGCGACATGGAGCCCGGCGTCGACCGTACGGTCCTCCAGGAGCTCGCGGTCGACGGAGGTGTCACCGGAGAAGGCGACCCGCATGCCCTGCTTGAGCGGCCGGTCCGTCTCGTACCGGCCCGGGTTGGGGTACGGGCAGGCGGGGCGCTTCCGCGAGGGGCGCCAGCTGTTCGCGCGGTACGCGGAGGAGGACGACGAGCCGTACGAGCCCTGGTGGCCGACCCGGGGCTGCGCAGGCGCGCCGACCCACTCCGTCAGCGGCCGGCACTCCAGGAGCGGTAGCCGGACGTTCCGCTCGGCCGCCGCGTGCAGGCTCGGCCGGAACGCCTCGGCGAGGACCCGCGCGTCGTCCAGCGCGTTGTGCGCGCGCCGCTGGACGACGCCGAAGTGCGCGGCGAGCGACTCCAGCTTGTGGTTGGGCAGCGGGAGCGACAGCTCCTTGGCGAGCGCGATCGTGCACAGCCGCTGCCGCACGGGTGCGGCGGACTCGGCGCGGGCGTACTCCCTGGCGATCATCTGCCAGTCGAACATCGCGTTGTGCGCGACGAGGACCCGGCCGTCGAGCCGGGTCGCGAACTCCGCCGCGATCTCCGGGAAGAGCGGCGCGCCCTCCAGGACGTCGCTGGTCAGCCCGTGGATCCAGACGGGACCGGGGTCGCGCTCGGGGTTGACGAGCGTGTACCAGTGGTCCTCGACGTTCCCCTGGGCGTCCAGCCGGTAGACGGCAGCAGAGACTATCCGGTCGTCGCGGGCGAGGCCGGTGGTCTCCACGTCGACGACCGCGTACCCCTGTGGGTAGGCGGCCGGCCACGTCGCTGCTGTCGTACGGTCGTCGAGCATGGTCAATGAGAATACGGCCCGCGACCGACAGTGCCGTCCCCGGTGCCCCCGGAGTCCCCGGCGGCCTGCGTGAGCAGACCGTCCACCAGGGCCCGTACCGAGTCGACGAACAGCGCCTCGGTGTCGATCGGCGCGGCCAGCGCGTGGGCCAGCTCGGGGTCGGCGTCGGAGTCGGTGCCCCCGGTCTCCGCGCGCCACAGCTCCTCCTCGGCGGGGGACTGGGCGGGGGCCCGCTCGCGGTTGCGCTCCACCAGGACGTAGCCGACGACCTGGAACTGCAGCGCGCGGACGGCGCGCGCCGCGTGCGCCCCGCGCAGCCCCGCCGCGTGGGCCTCGTGGGCCAGGGCGCGCTGGGCCGGCAGGAACATCCGCTCCGTCAGGCCCCGTTCGTGGACCATCGCCACCAGGTGCGGGCGCTCGCGCAGGGCGCGGCGCAGCGCGCGGGCGACCGAGACGATCCGCTCGGCGGGGGTCGTCCCGCGCGGGCGGATCGTGCCGAGGTCGGTGACCGTGCGGGTGACGAGCGCGTCGAGGAGCGATTCGCGGTTGCCGACGTGCCAGTAGATGGACGTGACGGCCGTGCCCAGCTCGGCGGCGAGCCTGCGCATGGTCAGGGCGGCCGGCCCGTGCTCCCTCACCAGCGCGGCCGCGGTGTCCAGGACTTCGTCACGGCTCAGCGCCGAGCGTGCCATTGCTTCCCCCAACTCCCTTAGCGTGCACGGGTCTTTACCCTTCATCGGTGACGGTGTAACTGTGTTACAGGCCGAGTGGCCGGCCGACTGTCCCGAAGGGTGATACGTCATGGCACGAGTACGGTACGGGGCGCGCACCGAAGCCGAAGCCGCCGCGGCACGCGAGCGGAGTTCCCGCCTCCCCGACATCTGGTCCACCGGAGTGGTCGCCGTCTGGGAGACCGACCCCGACGTCGTCGCGGCGATCCTGCCGCCCCCGCTGAAACCCACCGCGCGCCCGCTCGTCCGCGCCAACATCAGCCAGGTCGACCTGCCCGGCTATCCCCTCGGCGCCGGCTCCGTGGCGGTCGCCGCCGCCCACGGCGACCGCGAGGGCTGGTACCCGCTGGTCATGCCGATGACCCACGAGCGCGCCCTGATCGGCGGTCGCGAGGTCTTCGGCGAGCCGAAGAAGCTGGGCGAGGTCACGGTCGAGCGCGAAGGGCTCGTCGTCCGCGCGTCCCTCGCCCGGCACGGCATCGCCTTCGTCGAGGTGCGCGGCGCCGTCTCCGGCGCCCTGCCGCTGCCGGAACCCGTCGAGAAGACCGACTTCTACTTCAAGTTCCTTCCGGGCGTCGACGGCACCGGCTTCGACGGCGACCCCGTCCTCGTCCACTGCGTCCGCAACGAGAAGGTGCGGAAGCTGGAGCGGGTCACCGGTGACGTGATCCTGCGCGAGTCCATGTACGACCCGGTGGCCGACCTCCCCGTACGCCGGCTCGTCGAGATCACGATCGGCGAGAAGACCACCGACCAGAAGGGCACGGTCGCCGAACGCGTCTCCGCGCAGGCGCTGCTGCCCTACATCCACCAGCGGTACGACGACCCGCTGCAGATCCTCGACGGCCCCCCGGAAGGGAGCGTCTGATGGAGCTGCGCGCGGGACAGGTCGCGGTCGTCACGGGCGCGGCGAGCGGCATCGGGCTCGCCATGGCCCGCCGCTTCGCCGCCGAGGGCATGGCCGTCGTCCTCGGGGACGTCGAGCCGGGCGCGCTCGCGGAGGCCGCCGACGAGCTGATGGCGGGCGGGGCGCAGATCCTCGCCCGGACGGTCGACGTCTCCGACCCCGACGAGGTCCGGGCGTTCGCGGACGCGGCGTACGACACCTTCGGCGCCGTCCACGTCCTCTGCAACAACGCGGGCGTCGGCTCCGGCGCCGAGGGCCGGATGTGGGAGCACGAGCCGAACGACTGGAAGTGGGCCTTCTCCGTCAACGTCTGGGGCGTCTTCCACGGCATCCAGGCCTTCGTCCCGCGGATGATCGCGAGCGGCGAGCCCGGCCACGTCGTCAACACCTCGTCCGCCGACGGCGGCATCGCCCCGCTGCCCACCGCCTCCGTGTACGCGGTCACCAAGGCGGCCGTCGTCACCATGACCGAGTCGCTCTACGCCCACCTCCGGGCCGAGCAGGCGCGCGTGGGCGCCTCCGTGCTCTTCCCCGGCCCGCACATGCTCCGCACCGGCCTGTGGGAGTCGCACCGCAACCGGCCCGAGCGGTTCGCGAAGGAGCGCCCGCGCAGGACCCCGTACCGCAGCCTCGACCAGTGGGAGGCCGCGATGAAGGAGGCCGGGCTGGACATCGCCTTCACCCCGGTGGAGGAGGTCGCCGAACTGGTCGTCGACGGCATCCGCGCCGACCGGTTCTGGATGTTGCCGGAGAGCGGGCACAGCGACGACCAGATCAGGGCGCGCTCGCGGTCGATGCTCGACCGCGCCAACCCGGCGTACCTGGAGAAGTTCATCCTCGACCGGGACACCTCCCGGGACAGCGACCGAGACTGAGGGGGCATCGACATGACGACGTACGAGGATCCGTATCTGATCATCTCCTCCGACTGCCACGCCGGACTGCCGACCGAGCGGTACCGGCCCTATCTGGAGTCCCGCCACCACCGCGCCTTCGACGAGTTCCTCGCCGGGCGCGACGCGCGCCGGGAGGCGATGACCCGCCTCGGCGTGCGCAACGAGGCCTTCGCCGACAAGTGGTTCCACGACAACGAGGAGGGCCTGCGCGGCGGCTGGGACGCCGCCCAGCGGCTCAAGGAGCTCGACGGCGACGGGGTCGCCGCCGAGGTCGTCTTCCCCGACGCGGACGCCGTCGACAGCCAGACGGCCGCCCCCTTCGGTGTCGGCCTCGGTCTCTCCGGCGACCAGGACCCGGTGCTCGGCATGGCGGGCGCGAAGGCGCACAACCGCTGGCTCGCCGAGTTCGTCGGCCAGAACCCGCGGCGGCACTGTGGGGTGGCGCTGCTCCCCGTCACCGCCGACCCCGCCGAGGTCGTCGCCGAGATCCACCGGGCCAAGGAGTCCGGGCTCGGCGCGCTCATGATCCCCTCGATGTGGGTCGACAAGGCCCCTTACCACGACCGGCGTTACGACCCGGTGTGGGCGGCCGCCGCCGAGACCGGCATGCCGGTCGTCACCCACTCGGGCGCCGCGCCCCGCGAGGAGTACGGCGACCACCTCGGGATCTACGTCTCCGAGGTCACCTTCTGGCCGGCCAGGCCGCTCTGGTTCCTGCTCTGGTCCGGAGTCTTCGAGCGCCACCCCGGCCTGAGGTTCGGGGTGGCCGAGTCCGGTTGCTGGTGGCTGCCCAACCTGCTCTGGTTCATGGACCGGCTCTACCTCGGCGCGCACGGCGGCAAGAAGCTGTCCCCGTTCGCGGAGCTGAAGCGGCCGCCGAGCGAGTACCTGGACCGGCAGGTCTTCATCTGCGCGACCAACACCAAGCGGCGCGAGCTCGCCCAGCGGTACGAGATCGGCGTCGACAACATCCTGTGGGGGTCCGACTTCCCGCACCCGGAGGGCACGTGGCCCGCCACGCGCGCGTGGCTGCGGAACACCTTCCACGACATCCCGGTCGAGGAGACACGGCGGATGCTCGGCCTGGCGGCGGCGGAGGTCTTCGGCTTCGACCTCCCCGCCCTCGAACCGATCGCCCGCCGCATCGGCCCCACCCCCGCCGACCTCGGCCAGCCGGCCGACCAGGCGGCGGTGGAGGCCTCCTGGGCCCGCTCCCGCGAGGTCGGCCGCCACTGGCTCACGGAGCACGACTTCCCGGTCCTGGGACAGGGGGCGAACTGATGGGCGGCCACGACAGGTACACCGTCATCTCCGCCGACTGCCACGCCGGCGCCGACCTCCTCGACTACCGGCCGTACCTGGAGAAGAAGCACCACGAGGCCTTCGACGCCTGGGCCGCCGACTACGTCAACCCGTACGAGGACCTGCTCGCCGACACCGCCGACCGGAACTGGAACTCGCGGCGCCGCCTGCGGGACCTGGAGGCCGACGGGATCGTCGCCGAGGTCGTCTTCCCCAACACCATCCCGCCGTTCTTCCCCACCGCCTCGCTGATGGCCCCGGCGCCGACCCGCGAGGAGTTCGAGCTCCGCTGGGCGGGGCTGCGCGCGCACAACCGCTGGCTCGCCGACTTCTGCGCCGACGCGCCGGGCCGCAGGGCGGGCGTGGCGCAGATCCTCCTCAACGACGTCGACGAGGCCGTACGCGAGATCCGCCGGGTCAAGGAGGCCGGACTGACCGGCGGGATCCTGCTGCCGGGCACCCCGCCGGGATCGGGCGTGCCCGAGCTGCACTCGGAGACGTACGACCCGATCTGGGCGGTCTGCGCGGAGCTGGGCGTGCCGGTCAACCACCACGGCGGCTCGGCCTCACCGCCGCTCGGCGACGAACCGGCCGCCCGGGCCGTCTTCATGGTGGAGACGACCTGGTTCTCCCACCGGGCCCTGTGGCACCTGATGTTCGGCGGCGCCTTCCGCCGTCACCCCGACCTCAAGCTCGTCCTGACGGAGCAGGGCTCCGGCTGGATCCCCGGGGTCATGGAGATGCTGGACTACTACCACGGACGCCTGGTCGCCGCGGCCTCCAAGGCCTCCACGGCCGAGTCCAAGTTCGGTGCCGGGCTCGCCGCGTCCATGGGCAAGGGCCCCAGCGAGGTCTGGCGCGACAACTGCTTCGTCGGCGCGAGCTTCATGCGCCCGCACGAGGTGCCGCTGCGCCACCGCATCGGCCTCGACAAGATCATGTGGGGCAGCGACTACCCGCACGACGAGGGCACCACCCCGTACTCCCGCGAAGGCCTCCGCATCGCCTACGCGGGCGTCCCGAGGGAGGAGGTCGCGGCCATGGTCGGGGGCAACGCCGCCCGCGTCTACGGCTTCGACCTCGGTCTCCTCGACCCTCTCGCCGCCGTCCACGGACCGGAGGTCGCGGAGATCGCCACGCCCCTGGAGAAGATCCCGGAGGAGGCGACCAGCCCGGCCTTCGCCCCGGGCGGGTCGGTCCGCGTCTGGTGACCCACCGGGTGCGAACCTCCTGACGTGACCGCACCCCCAGCACCCGGCGAAGCGCACGACGAGGCCCACGGCGGAGGCCTCGGCTCCCGTCTCAACTGGCTCCGGGCCGCCGTGCTCGGAGCCAACGACGGAGTCGTCTCCACCGCGGGCCTCGTCGTGGGTGTCGCGGGCGCCACGGAGTCCCAGGCGGCCCTGCTCACCGCGGGCCTCTCGGGGCTGCTCGCCGGGTCGATGTCCATGGCGGCGGGGGAGTACGTCTCCGTCTCCAGCCAGCGCGACTCGGAGAGGGCCGCGCTCGCCCAGGAGAGACGCGAGCTCCGGGACGAGCCCGAGGCGGAACTCGCCGAACTGACCGGCCTCCTGGCCGCCCGCGGGCTCTCCCCGGACGTGGCCCGCGAGGCCGCCGAACAGCTCACCGCGCGCGACGCCCTGCGCGCCCACGCGCGCGTGGAGCTGGGCATCGACCCCGACGACCTCACCAACCCCTGGCACGCGGCGGGCGCCAGCTTCCTCGCCTTCACCGTCGGCGCCCTGCTCCCGCTCCTCGCGATCGTCCTGCCGCCGGCCCCGGCCCGGCTCTGGGTCACGGTCGGCTCCGTCCTGGCGGCCCTCGCCCTCACGGGCTGGTGGAGCGCCCGCCTCGGCGGCGCCCCCGCGGGCCGCGCGATCCTCCGCAACATGGGCGGCGGGGCGCTCGCGATGGCGGTCACCTACGGAGCGGGCTCGCTCCTCGGGGCGGCCGGGATCTAGCTTGATCTTTAACCTGTGCGGCGTGGGCGAGGAGTGGTCGACTTCTTGTTCCGGGACGTGGCAGTGCCCGTCTTGCGGGGTGTGTGGACGT